>JAAZYK010000029.1 GCA_014239685.1 Dehalococcoidia bacterium
TAATAGACCGGCTCTAGACCAGCTCGACTCGTGCATATCTGAAACCTACGAAGGCGAAATGACGCTTGACGCGAAACAGCCGCCCGGCGGAGGGCGGCTGTTTCAAACTCGGTTATTGCGAGAATGCGAGTCTATACGGTCGGTACTGGCCTTAGTGTGAGTCGATCCCGATGTCGCTCCAGGTATGCGGCTACATGGGTATATCCGTGCGAGAACACCATGAGCCAACCCTCACGCTCTATGCGATTCAAGAAGCGGCGCTTCTGTTCAAGAGTGGAGTCCGGACGTCGGTAATACGCCGTGATGTATGGCAAATTTACGTGCGAAGGAGTCGGTACAAGGTCGCTCAAGTAGGCGATCTTCTCCGAACCGAGGTCGATCAGCACGGACTGATGTCCGTCTGCGGGGCCGTCTGTGACGACGGTGTTGATACCCGGTGCAATCTCGGTATCTCCGTCCAGAAGGAGTAGTTTGCCGTTTTCTTCTATGAGCTCGAAATCCTCTTTGGCGGTGTATCCGGTCGAGACGATCGTTCGTTCGTTCGGGATCTGTAGCCGCTCAAAGGCCGAGCGCTGCACCATGATGGTGGCGTTCGGGAAAGTCGGGATCACGTTGCCCTGGCGGTCGAGTCGTGTGATTCCTCCTGCGTGATCAAAGTGCAGGCAGGTGAGCACGACGGTGTCGATGTCACGGACCGTGAGTCCATTTGCGCGCAGGTTACGGAGGAGCTTTGAAGAGCTGAGTCCGTATAGCTCCTTGTTGCGCTCTGGGTGGCGTGCCCCGACTCCGGTGTCGATCAGAATATTTCGGTCCGGTGTCTGTATGAGCAGACAGTTGAGACCGAGTCGGACCCGGTTTTGCCGGTCCGGCTTGGAGTCTTTTTCCCAGACTACCTTCGGGATTTGACCGTAAACCAAACCTCCATCGAGGAGGTAGGAACCGTCACTGATAACTCGCACCTGAATATTGTCTAGCTGCATGATGCCCCCCTGGCTCTAAAGCAACTTGTTGCGGCTCGCTCCGCATCCGCCCAAATGACCCGAGATCGACCCCCGTCGATCCTTGCCGGGTCCGGCCTGCCGTCGACTCACTCTTGTGAACCCCGACCGGTGAAGGTTGGGGTAACGGCAAGGAGTTGATGACGTGATTGGCACAATACTCACGACGGTTATTACTTACTAGATTACTTTAGTACTCAAAAATAAATACTAAATAAATTTTAAACAAAGTACAAGATTGCTCGGTAGTCCACTCGTCACATCAACATTAGATATCGAAAGAGTGCGGGGGCCGGAACGCGTCTACAATGACGCCTCCTCAGGACCGTTAAAGCCCCTACGGGGCTATTACGCCCGAGACCTTCTTGCTCATATTCGTAAAGGAACGCCCAATGGAACTCTCCGTTGTGACGGGAGACATCACCGCCCAGGCGGTAAATGCCATCGTCGTAAACCTGTTTGAAGGCGTGGACGCGCCTGGCGGTGGTACAGGGGCCGTCGACACAGCGATCGGAGGCGCCATCAGCAGCCTTATTGCTGACGGCGAGATCAAGGGCAGGCGTGGGGAGGTCACGGTCATCCACACAATTGGAGACACCTACGCAGGGTTCGCTCCGGATCGTGTGCTGGTTGTGGGGCTAGGTAAATCAAAAAACTTCGATATGGACGGTGTGCGATCCGTAAGTGCAATCGTCGCCCGCCGGCTCCGTACGCTGAACGTCGAGAGTGCTGCTACGATCGTTCACGGCAGTGGCATAGGTGGGCTGGACCCTGAGGTGGCCGCAGAGGCGCTTGCCGAGGGTGCGATCCTCGGGTTGTATCGCTTCGACAAGTACCGGACGTCCAGCAAGCCCAAATTTGACGAAACCAAACCCGCGACGCTGGTGTTGGTATCAAACGACAGTTCGAAGATCCCGGCGCTTGAGGCTGGTGTGGCCCGGGCGCAGGCGTTTGCGGGCGCGTCGATATCGGCCCGAGACATGGTCAGCGAGCCGGCGAACGTGCTTCATCCTACGAAACTCGCCGAGATCGCGACGGGTATCGCATCTGAAGGCGGGATGGCGATCGAGGTGCTTGAGAAGGCCGACTGCGAAGCTCTTGAGATGGGCGCGTACGTTGGCGTTTCGCTCGGCAGCCACCAGCCGCTGAAGTTCATCCATATGACTTACGAAGGCGACGCCGGAAACCCGGATAACAATCTGTGGATCATCGGCAAAGGCATCACGTTTGACTCCGGTGGTATCTCGCTCAAGGGCGGCGCTGGCATGGGCGCGATGAAGGGGGACATGTCTGGCGGGGCCGCAGCGATCGCATCGATGCAGGCTATCGCAACGCTTAAGCCCGTCCTAAACGTCCATATGGTGTGCGCCGCAACGGAGAACATGCCGGGCGGAGGAGCTCAACGTCCGGGCGATGTGGTGATCGCGATGGGCGGCAAGAGTATCGAGGTGGACAACACCGACGCAGAGGGCAGGCTGACGCTTGCCGATGCGATCGGGTTCGCAAAATCCAATGGCGCAAAGAGGATCGTTGATATAGCGACGCTGACCGGCGCAATGGTTGTGGCTCTTGGAATGGGTCACTCGGGCGCGTTCAGCAACGACGATGAGCTTGTCGACCAGATGATTGCTGCAGGTCACACGAGAGGTGAACCTATCTGGCGGATGCCGCTCGACCCGATCACCAAGAAGCAGAACAGATCTGATATCGCAGACCTGAAGAATACCGGGGGCCGGGGCGCAGGTTCGATCACTGCCGCTCACTTTATAGGTGAGTTTGCCGGTGACACTCCCTGGGTCCATCTTGATATCGCTGCTACCAACATGGGGCGATCGGTGCACGACTGGGAACCAACCGGTGCCACAGGGGTTCCGACGCGAGCATTGATCCAACTAGCGATGGATCTCGGCTCCTGAACCTATATAGAAACACTTGTGGCTAGCTGTTATCAGTGGAAAAAGTGAGGACCCAAATCTATGGCCGAGCGATCTATGCAACCTGTTCACGTCGAGGATTCGATTCTCGAGGAGTTTAAGAAACTTCCAGTCGCCACTATTTGGGGAACCGTCCAAAGCACCCTTGGTGTGCCGTTTCCCTTTATGGAGGGCGTCAACCTGATATTCAGTCCCGGCCAGAAGCGACTGGCTGCACGTGCTCGGACTCTGCGGTTTCATCCAATGCGCCCGGACCTAATAGCGGAAGTGCGCGACAACGAGAATTCGCCCGAGTACCGCGCTATGGCAAGATGCGGGCCAGGTGACGTGTTAGTTGCCGATCAACAAGGCGTTCGCTATGCGGGTATTGCGGGTGACGTGAAGTTGTTGCAACTAAAGATGAATAACGCTGAAGGAGTGGTGACCGACGGCGCCATTCGAGACATGAGCGTTCTACGTGATGAGAATTACGATTTAATCGTATACGCGCAGGGTCGTACGCCTTACGGTCAGCAGCCCTGGGGTGAGCCTGCGGAAGAGAACATAGACATTCAGTGTGGTGGAGCTCTGGTAAGACCAGGCGATGTGATCGTCGGGGACGAGGATGGGGTTGTAGTTGTCCCCTCGTGGTTTGCTGAAGAGTGCCTAGCAATCACCAAAGAACATGAAGACGCTGAAACATGGGTGAAGGAAAAGACGATCTCTGAAAACGGTATACCTGGTCAGTTCTACGGCAGCAATCTAATGGATAATTACCGAAATAGAGATAGGTAAAAGAATAAGCATTTCAGGCCATACACGTTTGTATCACTAAAATATTTGGCAATGATTAACACTAATTAGTTCAAGAAGGAGAAGGCTCAATGGCAGAGCGTTCATACACTCCGGTCGACGTGCCTGATAGTGTCCTAAACCGATTCAGAAAACTCCCGGTGGCGACCATCTGGAGCCACGTTGTCAAGGATGCTGGAGTAGAACTTCCGTTTATTGAAGGTTTGAATCTCTACACCCCGGGAATGCCGCGTCTCGCTGCCCGCGCCCGCACACTGAGGTTCCTGCCGCCACGACCAGACTTACTATCCGAGGTTCGTGACGGCGAGAATTCGCCTGAATACAGGGCTATGGCTCGATGTGGCCCTGGTGACGTCCTGGTATGCGACATGATGGGGAACACTTTGGCCTGTGTGTTCGGGGACGTTAAGGCACTCCAGCTTAAGATGAACAACGCCGATGGCATCGTGACCGACGGTGGTATGCGCGACCTCGATGTGATGGACGACGAAAACTACAACCTTCTTGTTTACGCGCGTGGCCGGACGCCTTACGCATCAGGCCCGTGGGCGGAACCTGTAGAAGAGAACACACAGATTCAATGTGGAGGAGTTCTAGTTCGTCCAGGGGATGTTCTCGTGGGTGATGGGGACGGCGTAGTGGTTGTTCCGTCCTGGTTCGCTGAAGAATGTGTTCAGGTGGTTGAAGACCACGAGTCTGTTGAGGCTTACGTGAAGATGAAAATTGAGAGCGATAACGTCCCTCCTGGACGCTACTACCCGCCGTCTCCTGAGATGTGGGAGGAGTGGCGCCAGAGCCTCAAGTAGGCGGGGCCGGCTCAGCCTTTCCTTATCCCGCGGGTCCGGCGTTTTTGTGGCGATCCTTGCGTTCGCTTGCGTGGAACTTGGAACACGGCAGGGCGTATGGCTGTCCGCTCTGGAACCGGCATCGATTCGGTCCCTGGCTCGTTCGATTAACGATCGCGACCCGAGGTCACGCGGGCGGTGGATTGCACGTTTACGCTTCGTAACACAGGCTTACAGAGATTGAGGCGGTGTCGCTCGGGTGATAACCTGAACGACATCGCTGCTGCGAGAGATCGCTAAGGCGGCGTTACGCGTGCCGTAATGGCTTTCCCGTAAGGGGCGCGATTGGTGATGCAGCGTGGTGGGCGTAGTGTAGTGGTTAACACGTCAGGTTGTGGCCCTGAAGATCGAGGGTTCAATCCCCTCCGCTCACCCCAGCATCGGCTAAAAAATCCAGGCGGGTCCTTTCCCCGAAAGGGCCCGTTTTCGTGTGTGGACGTGACCCTAGCAGCCCTATTTAGGCATTAGGCGCGTACCCGGAGAGATGAATGACAGGAACGACTCATCCGGATGTGCCGTCCGGGATAACGGTACGCCGGTGGGGCGCCGAGAACGGCGACGGCCTGGTCATCGATGTCGACACACACGGTGGTCCGTTAGTCCACGGCATAGGCGTAGAGCCACCGGCGGACGCATCTCGAGCGAACGGCCCCACGTGGGCCTACGTGATAGAGGACGATGGCGTAACGCTGATCGACCCGGGACATCTCGGGTCGATTGATTTCCTCGCGGATGGTCTGAACGTGCTCGGTATGAAACCGTCTGACGTCGATCGAATGGTCGTAACGCATGGCCACTGGGACCACGATGGAGGAGTGGCTGAATTCGCAGACGCATCGGGCGCCGAATTCTGGGCGCACGAGTTGTGGGCAGCATACTCTCCGTACTCCTACGGGCAGTTGTTACGGGCAGACAAATCTCCACTGCGGATTGAGATGACTCGCATCGGCGAACGCATGCGTGACACCGGTCCGAGGACGTATGGCGGCTCCGTCACCAAGTCCAGCGGCAACGGTGAGCCGGGCAATCCCGAACGGAAGCCGGGTGGCGGCCGGGACAACTACGAGGCGATGCGATCCTCCATGAAGGTCGATCGTGGGCTTGTCGATGGCTTCAGGCATGGGGCAATCGAGTATCTGCACACGCCGGGCCACTGGCCGGACGAGATGACCATTAAACTCGGGAATCTGATCTTCACCGGGGATCACGTATTGCCTGAGATCACGCCGCATCCTTCGATGGCGTACAGCCATCCTACGGATCTCTCAGCAAGCCTCCCGGATCGCTACAAGAACCCCGGCGACGTGTGGGGATTGATGGCTTACCTGAAATCCCTGCATCGTGTCTGCCAGCTGGGGAAGGGGCTGACGGTCATGCCGGCCCACAGGCTGTTCAATCGGAACCAGTTTCGTATGACGGACGAGCGCAGGGCTGTCGAGACAATTGCGTTCCACCTAGAGCGTTGTGACGCACTGGTGAGGGCGATCGAGGATGGATACACCGACCTGGAACTGGCGACTCGGGAGTTGTTCTCGTATCGGCCGTTGACCGGTAGCTATCACCTGATGTCGGCAGCGTCTGAGACCATCTCACACGTAGAACTGCTGGAAGATACCGGTGACATGGTTGTGCATGATGTTGAGGATGGGGATGGCGTGCGCCTAGAATTGACGGGTAGCCGGAACTACCGCGACGTGATCGGGGACCTGATTCCCGACTAGATGTCGCCGGTGAACCGGTGATCGTCGGTCGCTAAAGCGGCCCAGACCTGACAAGCGCCCGTAGCTCAGTGGATAGAGCACCAGGCTTCGAACCTGGGTGTCGGGGGTTCGAATCCCTCCGGGCGTACCAGGCCTCAATGTCTTGGATTTAGGCCTAGTTGTTGAGCGAGACTCGCCGCTCTTTACAGTTTTACCTATTGCCTAAGGATTTCTGGTCCACTCGTCGGTGGCGGTGAACTCGGTCCGGAGGGATAACTTTCTCTCCGAATCAAGCCATGACGATTCGATGCCGTTCAAGATAAGTTTACGTATCTCGCCTGGGGTAAACGCCAGATCGGTCATGAGGGCTGTGTAGTCTCCGGTAAGCGAGTTACCGAACATCGCCGGGTCATCGGAATTGACTGTCACGAGAACGCCCTGGTCCACGAACTGTCTGATTGGGTGGTCCGATATCGAATCCACGACACCGGTGGCTATGTTGGATAGCGGGCACATCTCGATAGGCATTTGTCTTTCGACCAGATGGCGCATGAGGTCAGGATCTTCGATGGCTCTTATGCCATGGCCGATCCGCTCCACTTTTAACGTGTTAATGGCGCCCCAGACACTCTTCGCCCCGGCCGCTTCGCCGGCGTGCACTGTGGTGTGAAAACCAATCTTCCTAGCCCGGCTGTACAGGTCGCTGAACAGTTCTGGGGGGTGCGAGTGTTCCGACCCGCCGAGTCCTATTCCGATGAGGCCAAACGACCGCAGCTCTGACAGTTCGTCCAGTACGCCCGATGCGTAGTCCGGGCCGACGTCTCTTACGAGATCAGGAATCAACGCCACTTCAACTTCTGTAACGCTATCCAGACCGGCACGAACGGCTTCAATCATTCGGCCAGTGTTGAGACCCGCTTGCTTGAATCGGCTAGGGGAGAAAAAAGCTTCGACATACTGAATATTTTCTGCTCTTAATGAGCGGGCGACGGCGGCGCTGAAGAATTCGAAATCGTCGTACTCTCGGAGAAAGCCGTTCTTCCAAATCCATAGCTCTATAAAGTGCGGGAAGTCGCGGAATGTGAAGTACTGCTGTAGTGCTGCCTCGTCAGGAACGCGTGGATCGCCGCCGTACTTCTGTACCAGCTCCCAGAGCGCCGGGATGGGGATGGCTCCCTCAAGGTGCAGGTGTAGTTCCACCTTGGGCAGGCCGTAGCACCAGTTTGTGAGGTTGACGGGTGTTGGTGTCATGTGAATGTTGTTGTGCGATTCATACTTTGAGGGCGTCGGCATGGGTTATTGCGCTGATGCACGCTCAGCAAATCAAAGCGTTCCCGAGCCCAATTGGGGATAGATGTCCGGGTAGATGTGACCGGGGACATATGGGTAGTCCTCAAACTTGGATTCGTCGATCTCTATGCCGAGTCCCGGACCATCGGGGATAGCAAGCTTGCCGTCCTTCACATGATCGAGATCGAAGATCGGATCCTTCAGAATGTCGTCCCGCAAAGGCTGATACTCCGAGCCGTCGTACTCTAGGATCACCTCGTCGACCATAGATGCGAAGTGCATGTTCGCAGCCTGTCCGACCGCCGTGAGACCGCCGATGTGAGGAAAGACCCGGATGTCGTTGGCCTTCGCAAGGCCAACCACCTCAAGGCACTCAAGCAACCCACCACAGACGGTTACGTCCGGCTGCCAGTAGTCAGCCGCATTGCGATCGGCCAGCTCCTCAAACTGGTGTACCGAATACACACGCTCCCCGACAGCGATCGAGACCGGAGACGCCGCGGCCAAACGCGCTAGCCCTTTTATCCAAGTCTGCGGTATCGGCTCCTCGAACCAGAAAACATCCAGATCGCCCATGTGTCTGGCGATCCGTATCGCAGACTCGACGCTGTAGTTGCAGTAGGCGTCCACCATCAACTTAATGTCCGGCCCGATGTGCTCCCGCACACCCTCGACCTGCTCCATGTCCTTCGAAGCGCCCGATGCAATGCGTGTTTTAACGCCTACAAAGCCGAGCTCCAGTGCCTGGTCAAAGAACTGTCCGTGCCACGCGGCGTCCTTCTCAGGAAAGGTGCTTCCGGTCATGTACAACGGGATGGCGTCAACTAGCCTTCCGCCGAGCAGTTCATGAATCGGTACACCAAGTGCCTTGCCCTTGATGTCCCATAGCGCCGTCTCCATCGCGCCAATGACCTGGGCGGAGATTCCGTTCACGCCAAGCCACGGGTTCAGGTATCTTTCCATCTCTTTCTTTCGGAGGCGGATTTCGAGCGGGTCTTTGCCGAGTAGCATCGGGGTGAGTATGTCATCGACCATCGTCTTCATGACGGTGGGGTAGAAGTGGCCGTACGATGTCGAAGCCTCGCCGTAGCCAATGATCCCTGAATCGGTCTCGATGCGAACCAGCGCGAAGGCCCGGCTCAGGACCGGCGCATCCTTCTGGTAACCAAGTGGTATGACATTGATTGACTCGATGTTCACGGCTTGGGATCTCTCCGGATTGTGTTGGGGCTGGCTGGTAAAAATATCGTCGCAGAATGTGATCGAGAGCACAGTATGCCCGCTTAAGCCTGTGGATCGATCCGTCCAACCGCTTGAGTTTTCACGAATGCCATAGACACGGTGGTCATCCGACCCTTTTTTCGCGCGAACGCACACTTGTCCACGATGCGAAGGGCAGTCTCATGTCACTGTTAAATCAGATCTCCCTGTAGACGAGTCTGGGGGACCACCGTATTCACTGGTTAGAGAGGGGGCGGGGGCGAGATGTTCGCGGTCGCATTTGGGCTTACAAATCGCCGGATGATGCGGCGGTCGGTTGTGTAGGTGTCAGATGATATTCGCGCGATTCATGACACGTTCTCTACAGTCGATGTAATCAACTTCACGACTCAGAAGGTAAAGAACTGCTGGATACGCCGTCCAAGATAGCGATAAATCAGTTCGGTGGGGCTGTTGGGCGTCGGGACAAATCTTTCTCCACCCATCACGGTGCTGAGTCGTCGTAGTAAAAGATCGGAAACCTGTTGGCGATAGGAATTTCCACTAGACGATTGTCTCACCCGGGGAACCGCCTGTAGGGTGTTCTGAATTGCGCTCGAGGATTGATTGGGAAGTAGTGGTACATGTGCGCTGCGATACGGCGATGTTGGATGGCATACGAAAGGTTTGGCGATGTTTGCCCTCGGCATACTCCTCCTTGTGATCGGCCCCCTGTTTTTACTTATGCCGCACCAGATGGCGCGACTGGGAAGGCCGTCGTCCAGGACTGGGCGTGAGCGGTACGAGCAGGGGTTGCGGAGGCGTGGTGTGCCGTTGGGAAATGACGAAGAGCTTGGTGTGAGCAGGGTACGAGAACGGATCGCCGGCCTGGTGCTGACCGTGATCGGGTTGCTACTTTTGTTTCTCGGGTAGGTCTGACGGGGGGAAAGGGCCGCTTTTGCGGTGTATATCAACTCGGACCAAATACCTTCAGGACGGTCTTCCGAACTACAACTTTGATATCCCTTATGTGAGGGCCTGATATTCCTTACGGCTCTCCGGGTGTCGCCAGCAGGTCGGCCCGAGTTGCAATTGATTGTTTTTACAAGAAATAATTACTAAATAAGAAGATTTCCTGCGTGATAGCGTTGTTTAATACACATTATTGGTCGGTCGCGCGTTATAGTGCGCATGACGCCTGAGGAGGGAGTTCTATATGCCAAAGAAAGTCCATCACGTCGTGCGACGCACCGGCACGAGGCTAGAAGACCCAATAATTGAGATTCCGGTGGCCGAGGATATTGCGGGGGTTCCCGGGATACCACAGATTGAAAAAGATGTTTCTTTTTACAGTCGTGAGTACCCTCTAGAAACTCAGAACATCGAGAAAGCCGCGGACCGCGAGTGGTCTTGGAGCGTCTATACACCCGAGGTGTTCGAATATCGGGAGCTCCATGAAAAGGCGAATGCGCCATTTGTGGAAGCCGCCGCTACCACCGGAGATATCGAGCCGACCGTAGAACCGGTGGGCCGGGATATTACCGAAGATATACGCAGAAAATCGTACGAACTTGGGTTTGGTGATGTTGGATTTACCCGATATGACCGACGATACGCCTTTGCAAGTAAAAAGCGATGGGTAAAGTTTCAGGGTGCTATTTGCGTGGCGCTGGAACAGGATTACGCCCAGACGCAGAGTCTTCCAAGTCTGGAAGCTGAGTACGCCCACTTCGGTACATACGAGACCGAAAACGAGCAGTGTCTTGCGCTGGCTGATTTCATCAGATCATTTGGCTATCACGCCCAGGTGCACAGTCCGAACGACAACAGCGCGCCGTTCTTGCCGATGTTCGTGGAAGCCGGGATGGGCCAGTTGGGTGCCAACGGTCAGCTTCTCTCTCCGCATTTCGGGTCACGTGCTCGACTTGCGATCATCACGACCGACGCGCCACTTACTTATGACGAACCGGTGGACTACGGAGTCCACAAGTTCTGCCAGGAGTGTCTGGTCTGCTCGGACAGGTGCCCGGCGCGGGCGATCACCCGTGACAAGGTCTGGTACCGGGGCGTAGAGAAGAACAAGTTGATCTACGACCGATGCCGGCCGGTAATGTCCACATACGAGGGCTGTGCCGTTTGCATGAAGGTTTGCCCGATCCAGCGATATGGGATGAAGCCCGTGATGGATCACTGGGTGGAAATGGGTGAAGTGCTTGGCAAGGGCACTGACAACCTGGAAGGGTTCTCGATCCGCGAAAAAGGCTACTTCGGCCCGGGCGAGCTTCCGTCGTTCGACAGAAGTATGTTCGAGTTCCCTAAGGGGACTAAGGACGAATGGCTCTTCGCCCAGTTCAAAGAGAAGGTAGATGATGGCGAGGGACCAACTGCAGAGGAGACTTCAGCCTTCTTGACGGAGTTGAAGGAAATTCTCGCCAAAGGAACTACAACAATCGGAGACGAGTAGCAAATGTCCCCGGCGCGTTTGGTTCAGGCCAAACGTGCCGGGGTACTACTCAATGGATTCACATAAAGAGGAGCGCATCGTTGTTTCAGAAGCCCGATCTGGACGAGCTTTTTGCCGACCTGGAAAAGTCGCATGGATCGACTGACGATTACGATCGTCTACTGAAACAGGCCCACCTTGCGATTGCTCTTTTCGATGCGAAGCGACCGCTCGACGATCAGTTCGATTCGATCGTGGTCGAACTGGTAGAGAGGCATCAACCAGGCGGGTAGAACTCTTGCGTCGCTGACTCAGGATCTTTGGGTCACGCGAGGGTGCGGAATAACGATGCGCGCAGGTATGCCGTTTTCAGGCGAGTGGTGCGGGCGGCTTTAACGGCCGTAACGGGACGTTGGGCTGGTCGGATGCGACCACGATATCTCCTGCCTTCACGACAAGTTCCATTTGTTCAAAGGCTGATCGCAGGCCCTCTAACGGGTTTGTGCGTAGCAACAACAGATCGGATCGTTTGCCCGGTGCAATTACGCCGGAATCCTCCAGCCCACAGATGCCGGCCGCTGTGCCAGTCGCACCCTTAAGGACTGTCTCAACGGGCACACCGTAATCCACCAGCGTCTCCATCTCTTCAAGCACCGTAAATCTGGAGTCTGTTCCAACCCCGAGCGGGACGCCTAGTTCCACGGCCTCAAGTACCCGCTCACGATGTCCAGCGCTCTCTAGTAATTCGGCCAGGGCTGGAGGAGAGTTGCGGGTCATACGCCATGCCACGCGCGCAGTTGGTACAAATGAAACACCGCCGTCAGCCATGGCCTTGACGCCGTCCGAGGTCGTCAGGAAGGCGTGTTCAATCGTGTCTATGCCCGCGATAACGGCGCGTCTGACGGCGGAATCTGACATGGCGTGTGTGGTGATCAACCTGTCATGCCGGTGAGCTTCGTCCGCACCTGCTTTCAGCTCCTCGAATGTGTACTCATCAGTGTCAGGGCTTTCGTGCGGATAGTTGGCCAGCCCGGCGGTGCTCATGATTTTGATACAGTCCGCGCCGCCCTTGACCTGCTCCCGTATTGCCTGGCGAACCTCGTCGGGACCGTCCGCCTCTCGAACGCCATACCAGGGCGTCCCGTGGCCACCTGTCATAGCGATTATCAGACGGCTGGCGATGACTCGGGGACCAGGGATCTGACCGGCCTCGATAGCATTCCGGATGTCGACGTTGGTGAACATCTCTTGGCCGATAGCCATACCGGGTCCGCCAAGCTCTCTGACGGTCGTAACGCCCTGGCGAAGCTCCCATGTGGCGTTACCCGCGGCTTCAAGCGCATGCGTGCCCGGGTTTGAGTGACGACGTTTGAGTCGTGCGGCCTGGTAATCACTCGCTGGAGTGGTCCGCAGCCACTTGTTGGACAGATGGTCGTGGCAGTTAATGAGGCCGGGCATGAGCCAACCGCCGTTGCCGTCTATCAGCTGTACATCTTCGGGAACGGTTGCGGAATCGCCGACCGTAACGCTCTCGATCTTCCCACCGTTCAGGGCAACTGTAGCGGCATAGATAACGCCGCCAAGACCATCGATCAAATTAACGTTGCTGAACGCGAGGCGTCTGGTCATGTGCCGGACCGATCCTTATTTACGGGAATATCAACTGAGCCCTCGATCTCGTCGAGGATGATATGTCCACCTGGGTTTTGATCCACGGACAGATCTCCGGCGATGTCGGTGACGGTGAGATGACCGTAACCGGCGCTACCGATGGTCACATTTCCTCCGATGTCAGAGATCCGTGCTGGCCCGCTGCGATTGTCATCGATTATGACATTGCCGCCAATTCTGGCGAGGTCTACCTCTCCGTATCCCTCAACTATGGATACGTTCACGTAGCCCTCGATATCGATCAACGACATCGATCCCTGAAGACCGAGCACATTGACCGTACCGCCGATGCGGGTCGCATCGAGATTTCCGTATCCGATGGTGGCCTGTAAGTTTCGGATATTTGATATGTAAACCGGTCCATCCGTGTTTACGATTTCAACCCGGGGGAAGTCTGCAGGAACAATGATCTCAAGGTCCATTCGAACGTCGTCCGCCGCGTCAGGCAACACCACGGACACGAGGATTTCATTGAAGTCGATGACCGAGGTGTTAAGGGCTAAGGATTCGAAATGGTGTTTTGAGTCAAGTCCTGCGCACGTCTGTCCCTCGATCTGGATCGATTTTCGCCCTGCTCTGCCTATGACAGAGAGATCCCCGCGATCGCCTGTAACTCTGAGAAGGGTGGCGTCTCCAACATCGATAATGGCCTTATGGGGAGGTCCACTTTCACAGTTATGCCGTGTGACCGACTGGTAGATTGCCTCCATCGGCGGAAATAGGATCACCAGGGAGACGATCCCTACTCCTGAAATGGCGACAAACATCGCCCAGCCCAACAGGAGGTTGCGGAAAATCCGCATCCTCAACGAGCCTTTTGCTTCGTCCGGGTCTTCATAGAAAATCAAGCGATATGCCTGCTGTTCTCAGACTCAAAATTCCAAGTTCATGCCGATGGTTTCAGTCTTGGTCACGAGCCTGTCACCATGGCATTGTGCCTCCAACTTGGATGGACGGCACAGATCCCTCGTATTCCTGTTCCCAGAGAACATTCGGCAGTCTCTCACGCATGCGATGTCGGTATACAAAATAGGTTTCTATGTCATCCAGCGTATACGGGTGTGCAACCGGCGTCATCGCGCAACACCCGTTCCCCTGTCGTACCGGTTGGCACGCCTCCTTCCAGCGCAATCATCCCGTTGAAAATGACCATGGGAACACGGGTCGCGTCGATGATGTTTTTGCCCTCATATTCGATCTCTCCGATGGTGACGATCCGGTCACCCCGGAACCCATATGTCCGCCTGATATCCCGACGATCCGTCGTCGTCCAGCACAAGTCTGTTTTTGATCAGGACGTCAAACATTGCATTCCAATTAACCATCTGGTGACGGAACCATTTCTAGTTGTCGGACGGTATGATGTTGTGACTCCCGGCGAAACAGACCGCCGTATCCCCACAGGAAGGTGTGAAAGAGTCCCGCATGAACATGAACATGATGATCAAGATCACGATGCCGTTTGTCATTCTGGCATTTCTAGCATTCCCGATCATCGTCGCCTTTTTCGCATGGCAGCGAGGGCTTGGCAGCACCCATTAAGCGGGTTTTCAGCCCCAGTTGATCCTGTCTGCGTTCACGCAGTTCGGCGGTAGTTTCCCGGCGATGGTCGCCAGGATGTTGTCCACCGTCATTTCCGACATTTTTCGGCGCGCTCCTATGGTTGCCGATGCGATGTGCGGGACCAGGGTGACGTTCTCCATCCTCACCAGCGGGTGATCGGTCGGAATCGGTTCCGGGTCTGTGACGTCCAATGCTGCGTAGGCGATCTCGCCATCGCGTAATGCTGCCGTTAGAGCGTCCGTGTTTACTATCGGACCCCGGGCCGTGTTGATCAGTGATGCTTCCGGCTTCATCCGTTTGAGTTCTTCAGTCCCTATCAGGCCGTTCGTTTCCTGGGTAAGAGGGCAGTGGAGCGTCACGAAATCAGATCGCTCAAGAAGCTCCGTCAGTGTGCCGACACGCTCGCACCCAAGGTCGTCTTTCGGTTGGCTACGGGTCACGTAAATTACGTTCATCCCGGAAGCGAGGGCGCGGCGCGCCACAGCGCTGCCGATCCGTCCAAAGCCGACGATGCCCAGCGTTGATCCGTAAATGTCCACGCCGAGAAGATCCAGCGGTTCGAACCACTTCCAATCACCGCGTCGGACAAAGCGGTCGCTCTCAGCGATTCTGCGACCTGCTGTTTGAATCATCGTGAACCCGAAATCTGCCGCCGCCTCGGTTAACACCCCGGGTGTGTTGGCGACGACTATGTTGCGCTCAGATGCGGCGTCCACATCGATGTTGTCGTAGCCAACTCCGAACTCGGCGATTACCTTGAGATTGGGGCCGGCCGCGTCCATGGCGGCTGCGTCGATGGTATCCGAGATGTGGGCGAATATGCCGTGGGCGCCCGTTGCCGCCACCTGTAATTCATTCGGGGTTGCCGGAGCGGGCCGGTCGAGAACGAGGGCGTCCGAGACCTCATTCAAGCGATCAACCTGATCCTGGAACTGTCTTCTTGTGACGAGAATTTTGGGGCGGGAACCTGTGATCGATGTCAATTAGCGGGCGTCTCCGTGGATCGGTATCGGTGAATCAGCTGAGATCATCTACGACGCCTAGCCCCACGGCAAGTGTTTATCAGAATCAAGGTTGCCCGGTGGATGTATCATCCCGGGGATTCCAAGCCGCCTGAATACTCGGCAGTCGTTCCATAGGCGGAATTTGTTTTACCCGGCACTTGCCGGGTTGGGGAGGAAAGGTTGCTCAAACAGGGTTCGCACGACACCGGCGAAGTAACGATCAATTATGTCGAAGTCGGAGAAGGTGACCCACTTGTACTTCTCCATGGATTTACAAGTGACTGGCGATCGTGGTCCCAGGAAATAGGACTGCTATCCCATCGGTGGCGCGTACTAGTTCCGGACGCCCGTGGTCATGGCGGATCGGGACGGAGCGGAGACTGTGAGTACGGTTATGAAGCCAGGATCAGGGATGCGGCGTCTTTCATTAAGGCTACTGCAGGCGTACCGGCTGTCGTGATAGGTCACTCTATGGGTGGAGCGACGGCGATGGGTATCGCTGCGCTCCATCCAGAACTCGTTAGAGCTGCGGTACTTGAAGACCCGCACGTTTCCAGCGCATCTGGGTTCCCCGAAGAGGCCCGCGTATGGATGGAGGAAAACCGTGCCTTCTTGCGTACATCACCGTCATTCGAGGAGGCGGTACATGGAATGAACGCTAACGCGAATAAGGACGCAGCGGCTCAGCGATTAGACGCGTCCCAGGCCGTGAAAATGGATCCCGAGACCTATAACCCATTTATAGATGACGCTATGTTTGACGCGTTTGACCCTGGCACGGTCCTCTCCCAGGTGAAATGTCCGGTTCTCCTCCTTCAGGCGGACCCGAAACAGGGTGGCGTGGTTGGAAACTCCGCAGCGGAGCACATCCGTACGGGTATATCCGACTGCACCCACGTCAAACTGGACGTGGGACATAGCATGCACAAGGATGCGTCGGTCGACTTCCGACGATCAGTGTTCGATTTCCTAGACACGATTTAGGTTCAGCCGGGTTTCAAGAAATCAGGAGAGGAATGACCGATTTACAGATACATGAATCGTTCATGCGGATTGCGCTCGAAGAGGCAGCAATGTCTGCAAACGAAGGTAACCAGGGCGTCGGCTCTGTGATCGTGCGTGACGGGGAGATTATTGCGCGTGGAAGGAATCTGGAG
>JAAZYK010000002.1 GCA_014239685.1 Dehalococcoidia bacterium
GACACCGTGGAGGCCGCCGGAAACCTGGTATGACTTGCCACCAAACTTGCCACCTGCGTGGAGTGTGGTCATGACGGTTTCGACACCGGTTTTACCAGTGGTTTCGTGCTTGTCGACGGGAATCCCGCGACCGTTGTCTATGACAGTTACTGAACCGTCACCGTGGATGGTGATGTCTACTTGATCGCAGAAGCCTGCCATCGCTTCGTCTACGGCGTTGTCTACGATTTCCCAGATGAGGTGTTGCAGACCTGACGGGCCGGTGCTGCCGATGTACATTCCGGGGCGAAGTCTTACAGCCTCTAGACCTTCGAGGACGGTGATATCGGAGGCGTCATAACTCTCCGGGTTGACCGGGGCCTGTGCCATCGAGTCTCCTTAGCGATCGTTGGGCGCGTTTGTCATTGTCCCGGGGTGAGAATCCGGAATAAAAATGAACGCGTGACGTTTCTGATGAGGACGGGGTTAATGGGGCGTCGATTTCTAGATTAGCGCCGCATCGGCGAGTAGCCAGCCCAAGGGGCGAAGCCTCGCGCGCGCTTGTCCCTATGTATGGACGGTACGCGATGTCTCAATCGTAACACAAACGTGGAGACGTATCGAAAATACCGCCTGGTTATTTCGATGATTCACCGGGGCTGGAAAGGGCCAGTTTTGCATGAATGATTTCACCGTATTCGGGGTCGTCGCCGGGTACTTGAGCGTGGTCAATATCTGGTCTGCCGCACTCGTTTGGTGGGATAAACGTCACGCTAGGCTCGGGCGACGCCGTATTCGGGAACGTACGTTGTACCTGTCTGCTTTCCTAGGAGGATTTTTCGGTGGAGTGTGGGCGATGCGTGGTTTCCGTCATAAAACAGTGAAGAGTGCGTTCATCTGGCGTTACGCTGTGGCCGCCACGGCACATTTATCGATCTGTATTGTTGCGATTGTGCTGATGATTTGAAGTGAATTCTGAGGCGTGGGCAGAAACAGATTTCTATGCGGGGATATAATCACGCTGCCTCGCGGGGATATCAGGCTCCAGATTTTGATCGTTATAGATCGGACTTCATGAACTTCCCGATATCTTCAAAGTAAGTACAACCTTTCAAAACGCCTGAGGAGGCATCCCTTGGCCATCGATAAAGATCTCTTGATGCTGATGCTCCGACGCATGTGGACGATCCGACATTTCGAGGAGACGGTGATCGACATCTACGCCAAAGGCGAGTTCGGCGGCGCCGCCCACCCGTATATCGGCGAAGAGGCTGTGGCCGTGGGCGCCTGCGTCGCCATGCAGGACACTGATTACATCGCCGGCAACCACCGCTCACACGGCCACCCACTTGCTAAGGGGGGAGACCCAAAGCGCGCCATGGCGGAGTTACTCGGCCGTGTAGATGGCTACTGCAAGGGCAAGGGAGGCTCTATGCATCTTGCTGACTTTTCCGTCGGGATCCTCGGCGAGTCCGGGATTCTTGGATCCTCACTGCCGGTGGCGACCGGAGCGGCGTTGGCATCCAAGATCAAAGGCGATGACTTTATATCGGCGGTGTTCTTTGGTGACGGAGCTTCGAACCAGGGCGCTTGCCACGAGTCTATGAACCTGGCGTCTGTTTGGAAGCTGCCGATCATCTTTATTTGTGAGAATAACCAGTACGCCGTGACGACGTCGTACCGGGACACTGTTGCGGTGGAGCACGTCTCCGACCGCGCGAGTGCCTACAACATGCCAGGAGTGCTTGTAGACGGCCAGGACGTGGTCGCCATGTATGAGGCGGTCAGCGTGGCGATCGAGCGCGCTCGTGCCGGCGAAGGGCCGAGCCTTGTCGAGGGCCTTACCTATCGATATGAAGAACACTCGCTGGGCCTAGGGCGGATCCGCCGTGGCGAGTACCGGCCGGAAGAAGAAATTGAGAGGTGGCGCGAGCGTGATCCGATCGTGATCCACGAGAAACGCCTGGTTGAACAGGGGATTGCGACACAAGAAGAGTGCGATGCCGTGAAGGACGAGGTCAGAAAAGAGATCGATGAGGCGTTGGAATTCGCCCGAAACAGTCCGTTCCCGGAACCCGAGGAATTGTTTGACGACATGTTCGCGAACCCGATTCCGCAAGCCTAGTCGCCCGAAATATTTCAGGGTAAGCCTCCAAATTTCCGGAAACGACCGGACGTAAAGCGAGTTTTAAAACCGTGCCAGAAACAGTATTTGTAAACGCAATCAATGAAGCGCTACAAGAAGAGATGGAGCGGGACGAGTCCGTTTTCATCATGGGCGAGGACATCAAACGCTCGATTTACGGAGCGACGATGGGTCTCCTCGAAGAGTTTGGAGAGAAGCGTGTACTGGATACACCCCTGTCCGAGAACGCTTTCTTCGGCGCCGCTGTGGGGGCTGCAGCTGTCGGAATGAGGCCAGTGGTCGAAACGCTGACGAGCTTTATGTGGGTCGCGATGGACCAGCTCGTGAGCCAGGCCGCCAAGATGCGTTATATGTTTGGTGGACAGGTCAACCTACCTGTCGTTTACAGGGCCACGATGTACTACGGTGGAGGATCGGCGGCACACCACTCGGATCGCTCGTACCCGATGTTTATGAACATGCCGGGTCTTAAGATCGTTGCGCCTTCGAACTCGGCCGACATGAAGGGACTGATGAAGACGGCGATCCGAGATGACGATGTAGTGATCATGTTTGAGGACGGGACCCTATTTGGGAATCGGGGTGATGTGCCGGCCAACGAGGATCTGCCTAACGGTGAGCTGCTTATCCCATTTGGGCAGGCGAACACGCTCCGCGAGGGAACCGATGTCACAGTGGTGGCAATTGCTGGTTCTGTGCCGCACGCGATAGCCGCTGCGGACGAACTTGAGGCCGATGGTATATCGGTCGAGGTGATCGACCCACGAACGCTTGTCCCATTGGACAAAGGGGCCATCCTGGAATCTGTCGAGAGGACGGGACGGCTTGTGATTGCAGACCCAGCACATAAGGTGTGCAGCGCGGCGTCGGAGATTGCGTCTATCGTGGCCGAAGAAGGCTTCTGGTCCCTGCAGGCGCCGATCGTTAAGGTGGCCTCAGAGCAGGTCCATATCCCATACAGCCCGGTACTGGAAAAGCTGGTCTACCCCACGAAAGAAAAAATTGTCACCGCGGTGAAGGGCACGCTGGAGTAGGCTTCGGCGTCTTTTGTGTTATTGAAACGGGGCTCTTGGGCCGGTTTTGAAACCGTGCACGGGGGTCCCGTTGTTAGGTTGGCATTAGAACGGAGCGGATCTGTTGAATCCGGAGCTCGAGAACTGTAAGGCCCTTACTTTTGATCTGTTCGGGACTGTGTTGGATCTCGGAGGCAGTTTGACGCCGTTTATTGGCCAATTTTTGACGGTAAAAGGATCGGATGCTGATCCGGCAGAGTTCTGGGCGCAGTGGCGGTATCGGCAACGAATTGAGCAGTATCAGGACAATATCGTTGATCTTGGCCACTCTGGTTATCTCGAGGTCGCTCGACGAGCTTTTGCCTACGTCCTCAAGTTGAACGATGTTGAGGCGACCCGGGATGAGATTAAGGATTTCATGGTCGCCTGGCAGAGTCTGACGCCGTTTCCTGAAGTTGTTGCTGGTCTTGAGCGTTTGAAGACCAGATTTAAGCTTGTTGCGCTTTCAAACGGCGAGCCAGATTTCCTTGCCCACCTGGTGAAGAACCGCATCAAATGGGACTTTGATGATGTTATTTCGGTACAGGTCGTGGGTGCGTTTAAACCACATCCCGGTGTCTACCGGCGGGCGGCACACATTCTTGGGCTTGAGATAGGTGAGTGTTTGATGGTTTCGGCGAACTCGTTTGACGTGATGGGGGCGCGGGCATGCGGTATGCGTGGTGCGTTCGTGAATCGTTACGCGCTGCCGTATGAGGATTCGCCGCATGTGCCTGATGTGACGGTAGCCAACTTTACGGAGCTCGCAGATTCGCTCCTAGCATAGGGGGCGTATGACAATCCACCATCAATCTCCACCCAGGTATCTCGCATCGAGCGGCGTCTCTTTGTAGCCGTCGCCGTCTCGTTCAACACGGTATGCTCGGCAGCCCGGGTCCTGGGTGACGATTTCGTGCAACTCGTCGCCTATGTAGTGGATGGCGCAGTTGTCGTCCGTGGCAATCCCGCCAGAGACCTCGCCGGAAGCGATCAGTCTTCGGTATGTGGACGGTCGCTCTGGATGACCGCTGTAGTGGGTGGAGTTGCTGCCCTTGAGCAGGCCAGTGCACTTCAGTGCCGTCAGCCCGCCGGGAATCGAGTCCGTGATGCAGTCGTCGAACCAGCAGATTGACCCAGCACTAGTGCCTGAGAGGATGATTCCGGCCTCCCAAGCCTCGCGCATGATCTCACCGAACCCCCACTCGTTCCACAGGGCCATCAGATTCTTGGTGCTGCCTCCGCCGACATAGATTATGTCGTGCTTCATCACGTAGGAGCGAATGTCCTTCTGTGGCGGTGAGTACAGGCTCAAGTGAGACGTCTCAGTGTTATGCCGGCCGAATTCTTGATAAAAGGTCGCGATGTTCTGGGCGTTGTCGCCGGTGGCAGATCCTACGTAACAGACTTTCGGCCGCGATTTATCTGACAGTGTCAGGAGGTGCTCACGAAGTAGCGGGCGTTTCCACTGTGGGGGGAAGAAGTCGCCGCCGATGCCGAAGATTTGCTTGTCCAATTCCGCTGCTCCTGGAACTCAGATTGTCTGTGAATACCTGATGACTACCGGAACCGGGATCATACTTCGTTGTAGCGGAAGCATGTGATTACATGATCATTCACCATGCCGGTTGATTGCATATATGCGTACACGGTTGTTGGTCCTACAAAGCGAAATCCTCGATTCTTGAGGGCTTTGCTCATCGAAATCGATACCTCGGTTGTAGTTTGAACGTCACTGATCGTCTCTGGCGAGTTCTTGATCGACTGGCCTCCAGCCAAACTCCACAGGTAGGTATCCAGACTTCCAAACTCGGCCTGTATGACCAACGAGGTAATGGCATTGTGGATGGTCGCTTCGATCTTGCCCTGATGCCGCACAATCCTGGCGTCCTGGGCGAGTCTTTCGACATCAGATTTACCGTAAGTTGAAATAGTGGCTAGATCGAAGTTCGCAAACGCAGCTCGATAGCCTTCGCGCTTGTTGAGGATCGTTTGCCAGCTTAATCCGGCCTGCGATCCTTCTAGGACCAGCATCTCAAACAAGTGGATGTCGTCGTGCGACGGCACGCCCCATTCAGTGTCGTGATACTCGGCCATCAGGTCGTTCCTTGAGGCCCATTCACATCGAGCAATCATTCAGTTGGTATCACCGGAGGCACAAATTTTATAAACCCGCTGTATCCACACGGCATCGTACCTGTTAGTCGGTGCTCCTTGCCGCCGTCATGTCGCCTACGGCTGTGGCGTGTGCGTCCGATCGCGATGTGAAGGACACCAGATTGAACGGCCCTAGTGGTGCACTTACTTCTGTTCTGGACGGTGAGACGGTGTTATTGGATACGCTTGTGGTCGGGTAGATCACTCTCCACCTCTGGCTGAACACATCCGGTGCGATGTATGCTTTCGCCGCTGGCGTGATTTGTTTGCGCCGCTCTTAGTCCACTCGTTATCAGCAGACCAGGGAACGCCGTATGCCGACCAGAGTTCTTCTCCCCCAATGGGGTATGGGCATGAACGATGGGACCATCGTGAAGTGGCTCAAGCATGAAGGCGACGCCGTTGAAGAGGGTGATCCACTCTGTGAGGTCGAATCCGCCAAGGTCAATAGTGAGGTGGAGTCGCCGGGAGCAGGGACGTTAGCCCGCATCGTTGTTCCTGAGGGGATGACGGTCGATACCGGCACGGTTCTTGCCGTGCTTCTTGCTGCCGGTGAAGAGGCAATAGATCTGCCCGAACCGATGATCGATACAAAAGCAAGCGCTCCGGCACCATCGCCGACTCCAGTGGCTGGCCCGCCGGCCGGACCTCGAGGAGCTGTGGGTGGCCGGCGCCAGATCACCCCGATCGCACGTAAGGTTGCTCGTGAATTGGGAATCGATGTTGAATCGGTAACGGGAAGTGGACCGGGGGGCCGGATACTCGAAGACGACGTTCGAGCCGCCGCCGCTGGACCACGCCCGGCAGCGCCAGTCGCTGCGCCGTCGTACCCTGTAGAAGAAGGGCCACCTGTTTCTGAAACCATTCCACTAACCGGTCTACGGGCTACCATTTCGAGGCGAATGACCGAAAGCGGTGGCATCCCAACGGTCACGCTGACAACCGAGGCGGATGTCACAAACGCAGTTGCTATGCAGCGCCAGCTTGTGGGTGAATGGCGATCGCACCGGTTAAGACCGCAGTTCCAGGATTTGGTTCTGGGAGCAACTGCCAGGGCACTAAAAGACCACCCACGTATGAACGCCCACTTTGCCGGCGACGAGATTCGGTTGATCGCCGATGTGAACCTGGCGTTTGCCGTTGCCATGCCGGATGGACTTATCGTCCCTGTCATCCACGGCGCTGGCGGCATGACAACGCTGGACATCGCCCGTCGGGTCCGTGAAGTGATGTCGCGTGTCAAATCCAATGATTTGAAATCGGACGATATGCGCTACGGAACTTTCTCCGTCACAAATCTTGGATCTGCAAATGTGGACGCATTTGATCCGTTACTGGACCCACCCCAGGTTGGAATACTTGGAGTTGGGCGCGTGGTGCAGAAACCTGCCGTGTTTGAGGGTGACATAGTGGCCCGGTCGATGTGCTTCCTGAGCCTGACATTTGACCACCGTGCGGTAGATGGCTTTCCGGCTGGAGAACTGCTCCGAGCGGTGGTGGCGAACCTTGCGGAACCCGCGTGGATGGCGTCCTGATTACCGTCGGTATCATCGCCAACCCTGCCGCGGGCAAAGACATTCGTCGGCTAGTTGCAGCGGGGAGGGTCGTTTCCAATCAGGAGAAGGCCAACACGCTTCGGCGCGTATTCGCCGGGTTGGTCTCGACCGGTGTGGAGCGTGTAATCGTAATGCCGGACTTGAGCCGACTCGCCGCGCCGGCGATGGAAGACGTCCAAGAGCATATCGAAGCCAGCTATCTGGAGATGCCGCGTATCGATCATCAGGACGGCTCAACTCGGGCTGCGAAATTGATGGCGGATGAGGGAGCAGGCGCCATTGTGACGCTTGGCGGTGACGGTACGAATCGAGTCGTCGCCAAGGGCGCGGGTGATGTCCCGCTGGTTCCGATCTCTACTGGTACGAACAATGTGTTTCCTCAGATGGTCGAGGGCACGCTCGCTGGCATTGCTGCTGGTTCGATTGCCGCCGGCGTAGAGGGTGTAGATGCGGCGATCACCCGGTGCAAGCAGCTCGATATTTTCGTAGATGATGAATGGGTAGATATGGCGTTGATTGACGCCGCTGTTTCTACCGAGATGTTTGTTGGAGCGCGCGCTGTTTGGAACATGGACACGGTGGAAGAGGTGTTTTTGACTCGGGCGGAACCTGCCAGCATTGGGATTTCCGCTGTAGGCTCGCGCCTTCAACCTGTATCTATCGACGAGCCGTTCGGACTGCGTATTCGGCTTGGTAATGGTGATGGCCCAACAGCCCGATCCGTGAGTGCGCCTATAGCGCCCGGGATGGTCCCCGAGGTATTGGTGTCAGAGTGGGGAGTGTTGCAGCCGGGCGAAAGACGGCTTATCGAAAGACGGCCGGGGACGATCGCACTGGATGGGGAGCGTGAGGTGACATTGCTCCCGGGCCGAAAAGTGGAGATAGTGCTAACGCTCGACGGCCCGAACGTGGTCGACGTCGCGATGGCGTTACGTTTGCTAGCGCCAAAAACTGACAAAAACGAGTAGGGGCGCCGGTGATCCACATTGGATGTAACGGATCGACGGCAAATGCAAAAGCGCAGCCTCCCGTGAGTGAGTCCCTTGTAGGTAACCGGCCCCACCGGGGTCACCAGATGGACCAACCGCCATCGACTATCAGGTTGTGGCCGGTAATCCATGCTCCTGCGGGAGAAGCCAACAGCGCTATAGCACCTTTTAGGTCGTCAGACGTTCCTGTTCTTTGTAGTGGAATCGCCTGTCGTGATCGTTCGACGTGACCCTCGTCCGTGGTCGCTTTTGGGATCTGACCTGGGCTGATGCAATTGACCCTAATGCCGTACTCGCCCAGTTCGGAAGCCAGTCCACGAGTCAGGTTGATGATGCCGCCCTTAGCTGCCTGATACGGCGGCCCCGAGCGCTTGAAAGTCGGCAAATCCTCGTACATTCGCTTATCGGAGGTCAGGAAACCGTGGATTGACCCCAACGTGATTATTGAACCCCTGCGCTTCGGCATCATCACCCGTGCAGCGGACTGGGAGCAGATGTAGGTCCCGGTTAGGTTTAAATCCACGGTGCGGCGGAACTCATCGATGCTGGCGTCCGGGATGTAGGAGTTCGTAAATGCACCGCCAGAGTTGGCAACCATCACATCCAATCGACCCCGGTCCGTCATCACCCTGTCGACCAGTGCATCGACCTGGGCTTCGTCCGTGACGTCACAGCCGATACCACTTACATCGAGGCCGAGCCCTTGAAGTTCTTTGGCTGTCTCTTCACACAGATCAGCGCGACGGCTGGCGATAAATACCGATGCGCCCATCTCCGCCAGCGCGCTCGCCATGGCGCGGCCGAGGTGCGTGCCACCGCCGGTGACGATGGCGCTTCGACCGCTCATATCCATCATTTCGAAGACCGTGGGCATTTTCGGGATCTCCACCTAGTGGCTTCGCGAGATTGATCGGGATCGGGTCAGTCGACACGCATTTTTTGGTACATGCTGCTGAAGATCTTTCCAAAAACCCAGCCCCAGAATGCTCCAACGCTCGTCCCAATTATCTCAAGAGCAACTATCCATTCAGGCGCGAGTCTACAGTTGGTCTGGGACAGGCAGAAAAAATACGAATTGAGCAGGTAACCGAACGTTATTCCGCCGCCGATTAGGCTTCCGACAATCACGCTCCAACCCGGTCGCCGTGGCCATGAGCGTTTGGTCTCGCGATAGGCTCTTGAGGGTTCAGAGTTTTGTGGGTCGTATGTGGATGCGCCGATAGAACTATCGGGCGTTGGTTGTTCTGTCATAGATGCCTTAAATCATCGCGCCATTGAGTACGCATCGGCGCGCAAATCTGAAGCCGCGGTGACCGTACCGTCTTCGTGGGCACGTGTAATTCCGCAAACGTCGCCCGTGATGCGCGCCCAGTCGTCGATCCTATTCACAAGATGCCCGCGGCGTGACAGCTCTTCTGCGGTCTCGTCGTCGATACGCCCCTCTAGATCCAGTCGTCCCGGGTGATAGGCGTGCGGCCAGAATGAATCCGGGAAGCTTTTTGACTGGAAGCGCGGGGCTTCGGCCGCCTGCTGCGGGGTCATCCCGAAGACGGCTTGATTGAGGAAAAACTGAAGTGTGGTCTGGACCTGGGCATCACCTCCCGGCGTGCCGAACGGCATCCACGGGTGCCCGTTTTTGAACGCCAGAAGGGCATTGGGTGTCAGGCGAGGACGCTTACCTGGTTCCAGGGCGGATGGGTGCGTCGGATCGAGCCATGACTGGGTGCCACGACCAGATGGGGTGAAACCAAGACCTTTGATCACCGGCGCCATACCGATCGTGTCGCTTGGGGTCGCCGAGAACATGTTGCCCTTGCCGTCCACTACACATGCGTAGCTCGTGTCACCCTCGCTACCTGCATTCAGCGGCTCCGGCGGTTGATAGGCGTACTCGGTCGGAGCTGACCGGCCTTCGAAGCGCCAGGGATCACCTGCTGACGGCATCGCGGGGGATGCAGCCTCAAGGTCTATTTGCGATCGCCGGCTGGCTGCATATGAGGGATCAAGCAGGCCCTTGATTGGCACGTCCACCATGTCTGGGTCACCGTAGAAAGCGTCACGGTCGGCGAACGACAACTTGAGCGACTCGGTTACGACGTGAATATAGTCGGCGGAGTTGTGGCCCATAGAGAGGAGATCGTGCCCGTCAAGTATCTGGAGGGCCTCGGCGAATGAAGGTCCCTGGCACCACACGCCGCAGGTGTAGACCTCGAATTCTCCGTCGGGTCCGGAAAAGTGGCCCGTCTCAGGCTCTTCTTTGCCGACTCGGAACGAGGCCATGTCTTCCATTGTCAGGAAGCCGCCACCTTCTTGAACAGCCGCCACGATCTCTTCACCGATTTCACCTGAGTAGAACAAATCACGCGCTGCACGTATGGCGGCCTCCCGCCCCTCGCTGGCTGCGTTGCACTCAGCTTCGATGAGTCGTTCGAACGTTCTGGAGAGGTCTGTCCGGACCATACGTTCGCCTGCCGCGATGGGACGGCCCTCCGGGGCAAAAACCTCCATTGTGGACGGCCAGTCGCTAAAACCTTCAAATGCGGCTGCGATGCGCCGGCCGACACCCCGGCTGACAGGAAATCCGTCACGCGCAAGTTCCAACGCCGGAGTGATGACCTGTTTCAGGGTCATCGTGCCGTGATCGGATAGAGCGGTTAGCCATGCGTCGGGGGCGGCAGGAACGATAACCCGCTCCATGCCTGTCGGGATATCGCCTCCGCGGTCGTCCAGAAAGTGTTCAAGCGTGGCGGATTTGGGCCAGCGCCCAAGTCCAGAGAGTGTGAAAACACGATCAGCCTCGGCATCGTAGATCACAATGGGGGCAACGCCTCCGAAGCTGGTGTTGTCGGCGACCACGACGTTGATGGCGATACCCGTTGCGACTCCGGCGTCGATGGCGTTCCCGCCTTGCTCAAGAATGCGGAACCCAGCGGCCGTTGCGAGATGGTGGCCACTTGAAACGGCGTGGGTGTTGCCTGCAAGGTCCGGCCGATAGGATGCAATGCCGGTCGGCTTGTGGCTCGTCGTCATCACCAACTCCAGTCCTGAGATTTGTCCCGCAAATTTTGGCAACCCCGCGAATCAAGTCGCCCCGGTCGCTGTTGTTAGAGCGAGTGTAATCCAATATGGATTTGGGGCCGACGGAGTGTGGTAGGTAGACTATCGTGCATTAGATATACGATCGAGTTCTCAAGGACAGCAACGTGGCCATGTCGCCTCAGGTAAATGTTCCAGCTAACGATGACGTTAACGGCCTTCACATGGCGGCCGTTGAACACTTGTTTGTCGGGACGCGTAACGCAACGCAACTTGCCGAAGAGGGTGGACCTCTGATGCTGGTCGGCTCAGACGGTATTTACGTCGATGACATCGAGGGAAAGCGCTACATAGACGGTATTGGCGGAATGTACTTCCGCAATACCGGACATGGGCGTAACGAGGTGGCGGAGGCGATATACAACCAGCTCAAAGATGTGTCGATGCACGTGTACGCTGGCAGTACGCCGAGCACAGTGCGGCTCGCGGCGAAGTTGGCTGAGGTGACGCCGGGCGACCTCACAAAAACCTTCTTTACGAGCGGCGGATCGGAATCTAACGAGTCCGCCTTGAAGCTGGCTCAGGGCTATCACAATCGCGTGGGCGAGCGTGGCCGCTACAAAGTTATTAGCCGCAAAGGCTCGTACCATGGCGCAACATGGGGGACGATGTGGCTCGGCTCGCATCCGTTCCTGCCGCGTGAGGAGTACCAGCCTGTTCCGTCCCACGTGGTGCACATCGCAGACCCTAACCCGTACCGGTGCCCGTTTGGGGGTGAGACGCCGGAGGAGTGTGCCGAGTTGTGCGCCAACTCTTTGGAAGAGGCGATTCTCTTTCACAGTCCAGATTCGATATCGGCGTTTATAGCGGAAACGGTGTCGCAACCGCTGGGCGGGGTGGTGTCGGGACCGGGTTACTTCCAGCGGGTCCGGGAGATCTGCGACAAGTACGGTGTGCTACTGATATTTGACGAGGTGATCACCGGATTTGGCCGGACCGGTAAATGGTTCGGAGCCGACACTGTGGGGGTGACGCCTGACATTATGACAATCGCTAAAGGTCTGACCGGTGGTTACTTCCCGATGGGCGGCGCGATCGCATCGAAACGCGTTTCGGATGCTTTCACGGGAGGGCCTGACGCCACGTTCAAGCATATGTTCACTTATACAGGTCATCCGGCAGGATGCGCGGCGGGGCTGGCGAATATCGAGATTATCGAACGTGAGGGCCTGGTCGAGAACTGCCGAATCCAAGGAGAACGACTGTGGGATCGACTGCAGGAGATCAAGGACAAGCACCCGATCGTGGGTGATGTTCGAGGTATCGGCCTATTGCAGGGGCTGGAACTGGTGAAAGATCGGAATACAAAGGAACACTGGCCAGCATCGGCGGCGATCGGCGAAAAGATCACGCAGGGCCTGATGGACCGAGGAGTCTGGATCCGGGTGGGCAGCTACATAGTGCCGCTAGCACCTCCACTAACTATCACGGCCGCCGAGGTAGACGATCTAGCAGCAGCAGTCGACGGTGCAATTGGGGACGCGGAGCGGGCGTTGGGGGTTTAGGGGCCCTATGCGGTCGGAAGCTCCAGGCCCAGATCCAGTTCGTTTGAGATCGAATGAAACCATTCGATTACTGAGCGGTGGTACGGGATACCGTCTCGTAGTCGAATCTCGGTCTCTTCTGCTTCTGGCAGACCAGGGTAGACGACCCGGTCGTGACCAGGCGCTGGCTTGGTGTTAGCGAGGCCTTCTAGGAAGTCATCCATATCTGTTTTGAAGCGATCAACATCCGTGAAGGCGTCGACCTTGTAGACCTGCACAAAGTGGCCCATGACCCCGGGAGGCGCTTGCGGCATCAGGAAGCCTGCGCCTTGTCCGGATAGAACATCGCACAGGATTTCGCATACAGCGGCGAAACCGTAGCCTTTGTGGGACCCCTGATCTCGAGTACCGCCAAACGGGAGCATGTGATAGTCGTCCCGGTTAGCGGGTAGTGGGGTCTCTTCCATAATCGGCGTGCCATCCGGCTTTGCGATCCAACCGGGTGCCATCGGGGCACCGACGCGCGAAGCGAGCCGCAGTTTGTTGCCTGCGACTTGAGTGGTGGCAAAGTCCATTACAAACGGGGGCTGTTTGTTGGCCGGGGCGGCCCAGGCCCATGGATTCGTCGAAAATCGCTTTTCTGCGCCGAAGGTCGGCAGCATCGACATCGGGTTTCCAGCAGTCATGCAGACGCCAATCATGTCGTGTTTGATTGGAAGCATAGCGTGATACGCGAGCATTCCGAGATGGCGGCCATTGTTCATGATCACGGTGCCCATCCCGTGTTTGTCAGCCTTCTCGATCGCCATCTCCATCGCCTTCGGAGCGACGTGAAGGCCTAGGCCGGTGTCACAGTCGAGCGTGGCGGTGGTGTCACTCTCCCTGATCACCCGCACATTTGGCCTAGGGTTGATGGTGCCTGCGCCGTACTGCTCCACGTAACTGGCGAGCATGTTGGAAACGCCATGGCTTTCGCAGCCCCGAAGGTCGGATAGCATGAGCACGTCTGCAGACAGTACTGCGTCGTCGTCGGTCTGGCCCATCTTCCGGAATATGGCTTCGGCTGCTGCGCGCATCTGCTGCTGGTCTACGTATATCCGGTCCTCTTCAGGGACGAAGAATCGTTCCAGCATTGTTGGGGCCTCAATTCGATGGTTATAAGCGGCGTGATGTCTGCTTTATACGAGTCTGGCACAGGATGGCCCGAGTGGAAGTCGAACGCAAGGGCACAATGTGGCGTTTATTTGTGGAGCTCGGCGGGAGAGGTTTGTTGAAACAGCAGCTGGCTGTGTTTGGATGATGGGCGCGCGGGTGGATTGGTTTCCGCCGATGTGCATCGTGAGACAGTGCCGTTACAGTTCGACCTTGGCCGGGCCGTCCCCGAACGCATAATAGTCATGTTCCACACGATCTGCGTGTACTTTGACGATTCTGTAACCGGATGGATCATCGCCAAGTGGGTACCCGACAGGCCCTGAGGCCACAACCTGCATCTCTCCATATGAGGAGTAGTTGTTGCGGTGCCAGTGGCCGGAGAAGACGGCGCTGGCGTTGGCATCTCGCAGCATCCGGAGCAACGGCTCCCGGCGTTCGAGTGGCCAATTCCAGTAGTCATTCGGCTCGTCAGGCGTCTTCAGGAATGCCGGGTGGTGTGAGAAAGCGATCACTGGCCCACCGCGGAATCGCGCTGCCGCTAACTCGGTTTCCACGAATGCCAATTGTGCTTCCCACTCACCGGGAACAGGGGTCGGGTTTTCGATCGTGATGCTGTCCAAGACCAGGAACGACGCACCGCCATGCTGAAATGCGAAGTAGTCGGGGCCGAAAGCCTGACGGTAGATCCGCAGGCTTTCCGGCGTTGCGTTCACAAAATCGGTTGCTGCGTCGTGGTTGCCTGGGACCCAATGGATCGGGATATTCGGGTGAAGCTTCCTTGCGACGCGCAGTACCTCGGCACGCTCGTCTTCTGAGACAGGATTGTTCACCATGTCACCGCAAACTACGACAAAGGCGGGTTTGAGCCTGTTCGCCTCCGAAATCGCTTCTGTAAATAGCCGGGTTTCATCCTCAAAACCAGTGATAGATGGCGCCTTACGGATCTTGAATCCTCTGGAGAGTTGTGCCTCGATCACCTCGTCAGATACACCGCCCCATCGAGCGAACATGCCGAATTGAGGATCCGCGAGTTGAATGAAGAAAAAAGGGTTCATACGAACGTCCGTGACTGGGGCCGGGTTCTAGAGAGGTTGCCGCAACTGAGTTGTTAGATGAGCAGCGTAGTTACGACAAGCGTGGCGATCGCGTAAAGATTGAGGAGGGTCTAAACGACCCATGACATGCCCGTTGGCCGGGATATCTTAAACCAAGCGAATGCCAAGACCGCCGTTGCGGTAATAAAGCTATTGATTATCTGGTTGGGGACGCTCAGGTTGCACTGATCGCGTTAGGGATGCCGGGAAGCTCATCCATCGCATACCAATCGTGTTTCAGCCCATCCTTGTTCAGGTGTACAACTCGGTATCCAGAAGGGTCGTCACCGAATGGGTATCCGACCGATCCGGATGCGACCATCTCCATATTTCCACCGGTGGTGTAATTATTCCTGTGCCAGTGTCCGGCAAAAACAGCGTCGACGCTGTACCTCTCAAGTAGCTCAAGTACGGGACGTCGTCGTTCGATTGGGATCGTGAGATGTGCTTCACCCACTATATTTTCGTCTGGCCGCTTTAGGAAAAACGGATGATGAGTAAATATGATCGTGTGATGACTCTGGCGAGTCCGAGCGGCGCGTAGTTCTAGTTCCAGGAATTTCATCAGCGCTTCGAGTTCCTCCGGTGTTTCTTCCGGATGTTGCAAGACTGCTGTGTTGAGCACGATGAAACTGGCCTTTTCGTGCTGAAATGCGTAGTTATCTGGTCCGAAATTGGCGCGATATCGTGCCAGGCTCTCGTGGGTCGGGATCTCGTGTCTGTCATCAGCTCCTACGTCGTGATTCCCGGCTACCCAGTGGAGATCGATGTCATCATCGAGGAGTTCGCCTATTCGCAACGCCTCCTCGGTCGCGGCAGTGTCGTTCCACTGGTTGACGATGTCTCCACACACGACTACGAATGCCGGCCGCAGGATGTTGGCGATGTTGATCGCGGCCTCAAACAATCGAGTTTCGTCGGAGAATCCTTTGATTTGAGGTGCCGGTTTTATGTTGAGCCCGCGTGCTCGGAACCCGGCAATCGCCTCTGCTGTTTGGCCGCTGAATCGGGCGAAAAGTCCGAATTGGGGATCGGCGAGTTGCATGAAGGTGAAATCGCCTCGATTGGAAGTGTTATCGGTCATGAGATCCCATCCTCTCTAAAAACCCGGTTGCACCGGCAGCAAGCCAGGGTTGCCAGGCCATACCGACGCATCGAACGCCCTTCGCTATGTAGGCTTCTACCGTACCGTCATTGACCAGAGTCCCGGCCACACGTCCGGCGTCCATGATGACGCCGAGCCCGTCTTCGACCGCTTGTAGGACTTCTGGGTGTGACACATCGCCGGTGTGCCCCATGCTCTGTGCGAGGTCGCCGGGGGCAACGTAGAACACGTCGATGCCGTCCGCCTTGACGATCTCTTTCATATTGCGAATGGCAATGATGTCTTCTAGCAGAATCGTGACTAGCGTATTTTCGTTGGCCTTACGGTGGTAGTCGCTAATTCCTAGCGCCCGGCGTCCGCCAAACGCCCCACGGTTGCCCTCGGGGCCATAGTAGGACGAACGGGCCACAAGCTCTGCCTCTTCCCGAGTATTAACATGCGGCACCATAATCCCGTTTGCGCCGCGATCCAGTGCTCGGGTCACAAGTGCCGGGTCGTTTCTATGTACCCGAACGATCGATGCCATGTCCCATAAATCACATGAGCGTGAGATATCACCAATGGCGTCCCATGAGATTGGCCCATGTTCGCCTTCTGCCAGGATGGCGTCGAAACCCAGGTTCCCGAAGATCTCGACGGTATCGCCATCATTTACGCCATTCACGATCGATATCACGCCGCCGGCTCGGAGCTTTTCTTTAGCTTTGTTTATGCGGTATTCAGCCAAGTGTGTTGCTCCTGTTTATGGGACGGAATTTGTCCCGATTATGGGGAAGAAGTCTTCGGGCGCCTACATCAAGCGGGTAATTGGCGCTACCGCCGGTAGGATCGCTTGCCGATATCACTACGCCATCCAAGGGACTAGAATTCCCGAAATTGCCACGTCACAGACTCCAGACTGAGGGTCACATTCTCGCGCCAACGCCCATCCATGTAGGTAACTGCGACAAGATGTGACGTATTTGACTCGTTGCAGCGCTTTGGCTGGTGGCGCCGGTACTGGCACCACAAACGGCCCCGGTAAATTATTTTTGGAGGATATGGATGTCGACGGTCAATTCAGTACTTGGGCCGATAGAAACCTCGGATATGGGGGTCACCCTGTCCCATGAACACGTTCTGATCACGTCAGCAGGCATCCAGACGACCTTTCCGGAGTTCGTTCCCCGAGACGAGGCGATCTCCGAGGGGATCCGGCTTTTTAAGGATGCATACCAAGGCGGATTACGGACGATCTTTGATCTTACGACGCACGACCTGGGGCGCGACATTGGTGTGATCGAGGCTGTATCGCGCGGAAGCGGCGTCAACATTATCGCCGCGACCGGAACCTGGCGTGACATCCCGAGAGTGTTTTGGACGGCGGAATCGAACGAAATTGCGGGCCTTTATGTGCGTGAGTTGGTGGAGGGGATTGAGGGGACAGGTATTAAGCCCGGCATCATTAAGGTCGCCAACGACGTCGGAGGAGTCACGCCGGAAGGCGAGATCGTTCTTCGGGCGGCGGCGCGGGCACATCAGAAAACGGGTGCTCCTATATATACGCATACCTGGGCGCCGGAACGTGTGGGCGATCAACAGGTCAAGATTTTTGAGGACGAGGGCGTCGACTTGAATCGTGTCTGCGTGGGCCACAGTAACGACACAACGGACCTGGATTACCTGAAAGGGCTTCTTGATAAGGGTGTGTGGATTGGGATGGACCGGTATCACCCGGTGGCCCGACCGGGTATGCCTGACTGGCGCACCCGAACCGAGACCACGAAAGCCCTTATCGATGCCGGGTACGGTGATCGTCTGATGCTCGGGCACGACGCTCAGGTGCAGTTGCGGATCGCTTCCAAGCAGGCATTTGCCGAACGGATGGCCCAGAATCCGGACAAGTTCTTGTTCATCTCTCGGAATGCGCTGCCATATCTTAAGGAAATGGGCGGTACGGACGCCGATATCAAGAGCGTGATGGTCGACAACCCACGTCGCTTTATTGAGGGCGCATTTTAAGAGTATTGACCCCGGTGAGCCGTCACTAATTTAGATGCCTGAAAAAAATGACCCCTCCCCGGATGCGGTGGGGAGGGGTCGAGGGTCCGGCGTTTCAACGGGGGGTTGGGGGGGGCCGAGAAGCGCCGGTTGGGTTTGTAGTATTCAGTATTCGTCTATCTCCGGGACGCCGCCCCCACCAGTGCTGGCGGCATGCCGGCCCCTGGGATTTGCGCACCGGCCAGGTGATGCAGAGCGAGCTGAACTCGGCTATCCAGAATCCGAAGTGTCGAGACTAGCTTGAGGCGTCGATACTCCGGGATCGTCTGAAGCGGGAGACTATCAAGCTGCCCGGCCAGTTGCAGGAGCATGCCCTCTAGGTCTTTCCGATGATGGATCACTGGCTCTGGCGCTCTGGGCAGAGGTGCGGGCTCAGGTTCTGGGGCGGGTTTCGCGCCGTTGACCACTTCATCAAGCAAGTCATCGATTGATTTGGTTGGGAAATTTTTGGCGCGCCCGACGATCCGCTCAACGTATACGGAACTCAGTTGCCCGGAGACAAATGGTCCGGCAATCTCACGTTGGCGGGCATAGTCGTCAATGTCTGCGATGCTGCGAGCTTCTTTAAAAGTGAGCTCGCCGGAATCAACTTTCTTTCCGAGCTCCGGGTCCAGGTTTCGAATCAGACTCTCATAGTGGTGAATTGTCCCCGGGGTGATAGCGGTACGGCGGGCAAGCTCCTGCTGTGTGACGGAGTGCTCCTCCCTGTATTCAAGGAAAGCGCGCCCGAGCTGCATGGCAGGAATTTTCTCATGATGGTAGTTCTCGCTGAGACGCAATTCCCGGAGTTCTTGCTCATCAATGCCAGCGCGGAGTTGTGCGTCTATGTCAGTAAGTCCGGCTCTGCGCGCCGCCATCCACAGGCGCTCACCAACGACTATGACGTAAGGGGCAGCTTCCAAATCACTATCGCAAGCCGGGTTGGGCCTCACGATGAGAGGTTGACGCAACTCCAATGTGCGCAGGTCGTCTGACGTGTTCGCACTACGCCCTTTACGGGGCAACTTGCGCGGCTGATCGGGGTCTGGAATTATGGAGTGGACCGGTAGGAGCATGCCAGCCTCCCGCTTTAGATGGTGTGTTTGCCGGGCTATCTCGCTCCCCGATTGGGATGTGAGGAAGCCCTAGTTCGACTGAGAACATTCTGGACGGTCGAAGGAGTAGTTTCCAAAACTGTCCAGAATTAAAAAGGCGGCGTTCTGAATATGCATTGACTTTGGAATTAGGCTGGGATAGTTTGATATCGCTACGATCAAACCCTTCCCGATTTCCCATCGTGATAAACGTGACATCTCCTTCCCCCACGATACCCCCATATGTCCCGTATCGGACATTCCGAAATTTCTTGGAATTTCTAGGGGAAGGCATGCCTGCAAGGATAGATAGAAGCGTCTGGGGCCAGCGGGCGTCCGGAAGTACGGGTATCCAGCTAATGACGGCGCTTAGAGCTCTGGAGCTTGTGGATGACGATAGCCGGCCGACTGAGGACCTTGAACATCTGGCGGGCTTGGAGGGTGACGAGCGGCGCTCCACATTGGCTACGCTGTTGCGACGGCACTATCCGCCGGTGTTCGCTCTGGATTTGACGCGGGCGACCCGCGCACAGTTCAGGGAGGCGTTTCGAAATTTCGGCGCCAAGGAGGGCGTGCTAGCCAAATGTGAGGCGTTCTTTATCCAGGCTGCGCAGGACGCCGGCCTTGAGCTTTCGTCATACGTTCTGGCTGGACGGCATGTATCGAGAAGAGCTTCAAGCGCTTCCGTCAGATCTCGTCAGCAGTCGGTAGAACGTTCCTTGTCCCAACCAGCACCGGTAGCGGTAGCCGCTCCGGTGCAGGCCGCGGGCGTTTCTATCGCCGAGATGGTCCTCAGAAAATACCCGGATTTTGATCCGAACTGGGATGTGATTACACAACAGAAGTGGTTCGACGGGATGACTAAACTTATGGAGTCCCTCGGCCAGGGCGGCGGCGATCAGGCATCCGGGGACTCTGGGGGCGGATAGGTCACGTCCGTGAAATGTGACGTGTCTGAAACGTAGACGATCTCGAAGCCGGCCGGCTCTTGTCTCAGCAACGTTATCGACGCCGTCTCTATGTTCCAGTTGAGCAAACCGGTGAACTTGCCGTGCTCGATCCAATCGAGGATAGCGTTGATAGGCCCGCCGTGTATGACAAGAACGACGCGTTGCTGACTTTCGAAACGATCCAGAACCCGGGTTTGCAGTGCGTTGATTACTCGTCCTGCAAATTCTGTTGAAGATTCACCGTCATAATCTGAGAAGTCGGCGATAAATGGTTTTTGGAAGATCTTCGCTTTCACCACCGCAAGGTCACGACTGCGGAGGTCGCCGATGCCGATTTCGTCAAACTCAGGAACGAAGTCTGGTTGGGTCTGAGAGGATGCGATGTAGGGTGCAGCCGTTTCATCGGCCCGATCAAGGCCGCTGGTGATCACCACGTGCGGGTCGATCGATTTCAGCCTTAGTGCGAGTGCGCTGGCCTGAGCTTGACCGAGCTCACTCAGGTGAGCGGGGTCTGGATAAAGGCCGTTCGGACCGACCTCGGTATCGCCGTGCCTGACAAGGTATAAGTCCATGACGACATAGTAGAGCTTCAAGATCGGGTCTACGCTTGGCCCAGAAGAGTGTTTCAGTGGCGTTGGAAACATCCATTCAGGAAAGATGAACCCATGAAGGGTGTGTTCAAACTCACGACGGTTGCCGGTGTCGATATCGGCGTCCACTACACGTGGCTATTCGCGTTCGCCCTGATCACTTGGACGCTTGCGAGCAATTGGTTTCCGTCTGACTACCCTCACTGGCGTGCGTACACCTACTGGGTGACAGCGATTTTGGCGGCGTTGTTGCTGTTCGCCTCCCTTCTCGTTCATGAGATGGCGCACTCGCTGGTGGCGATCGCTCGGGGGCATGTTGTTCGGGGAATCACGCTCTTTATATTCGGAGGCGTGAGCGACATTGGAAGCAAGACTCGATCCGCAAGGGACGAGTTCCTGATCGCCTTCGTTGGCCCGACGAGCAGCCTTGCGCTCTCATTGGTCGGATTCCTGGCATTGCGGGCGGGAGTCGGTGGAGGGGGCTCCCCGGTCGAGGGGATCCTCATCTATTTCACACTCGCCAATCTCCTCGTGGGGTTGTTCAATCTGCTTCCTGGATTCCCGTTGGACGGCGGACGGGTGTTGCGGTCGATCATCTGGGCTACCACCGGGAGCGTGTCACGCGCCACCTCGACCGCAGCTATGGTTGGCATCGGGTTTGGCTGGCTTCTGATTAGCGGAGGAGTGTTCATCGCCATTACCGACGATGTGGTATCCGGATTGTGGATGGGTTTCATCGGCTGGTACCTGAAAGACTCTGCCGTCGCGGTGCGCCGAAGCGAACACTGATTCGTGCGACGCCTTAGATGGTGTTTTGGTGAGAGCAGTCATGTCATCACCCTCCCGACCCGTCGAACAGGGGATATCGATCGCAGAACTTGCGGACGACCAACAGACGGATTTGAAGGCCCTGTCGCCCGAAGTCAAACACCCGCGTAAGGGTTCTTGTCTAGAGCAGCGGTTGCATGCGCGGGCGCGGCGTTTCAAGCAGTTCTGATGTAGATTTTGGAGACGTGGCTTCTCCGCCTGTGGCGTCGGCCTCTCCGGTGATATTCAGAGCGCCGGGGGAGAGATCCACCACGTTTGGGGATTCGATTCCAGCCTCCTTTGCCGCACTCTGAAACATGGTCACTGTATCGGGGTGACACGTCAGTGCTATCACCTGATGGCGTTTCGAGAGTTCAATTACGGCGGCGGCAGCGGCGCGTGCCCTGACAGGGTCAAAGTTGACGAGAACGTCATCGAGCAACACCGGCATGGATTCTGTATTCCTGCAATACTCCTCGACAAGGGCGAACCGCAGCGCTAGGAACAACTGCTCGGCAGTGCCGCGGCTAAGTTGCTCCGGGCGCTTGCCTATCGAATCGTCCATCACCACCTCGAACCGATTCTCTCCAAGAACGGCGCGGACATTGGAATACCGGCCGAGGGTCATTCGACGGAAATGTTCAGAAGCTAAGCCGAGAAGAGCCGGTTGGCGGGACTCCTGGAACTCATCACGAGTCCGGTCCAAGAGTGTTCGGGCGACCGTAAGTACGCTCCAATTTCGGCCTGCGATCCGAGTCTCTTCTGTGAGACGATCTATCGTGGCGTGAAGTTGGCTGATGCCCTCTTCGGCCTCTAGTTGTTGAAGTCGAAGTTTGAGTTCACCCGATCGCTGCAGTCCATCGACACGTTCGATATCAAGTTCGGTGAGTTGATCTTCCAGACCCGCCGCCTGTGCCTCAAGGGCATCCGGCGACATGAGGTCAAGCTCTTTTGCTATTTCCGGAGCGTCCGGCCCGATGAGCTCTGGCTGAGCGATGTTTAACTGTCGCAGTTCATTTAGGATCTGTTTCTTGTCGGAAAGCGCGGCCGCGGCGCTCCGGAACTCCTCAACGGTTTCGAATCCGGCCGCCCCGATCAACTCGTCCAGTGATGCCCCGGATGTTGTTGCCCGCGTTTCAAGTGCCTTGCGTTCGGTATTCCAAGATTGTGAAGCGTGTTCGATATTGCGTCGATGGGCGAGGGCGTCCCTGTGTTTGTTCCAGCGGCCCTCCAGGTCCCTGAGCGCATGCAGGCCATCCCCCGGCTCGAACCCGGGTAGACTCGCCGCATTCAAAATTTCGGCGAGTGCGCGATCTGTCTGGCCGTTTCGCTGTGTCATACCGGCAATACGGCGGCGGGTTTCGTCGAGTAGTCGAAGTTCTGCCTGTCGGGTCGATATATTGCCGACCGCAGTGAGCGCGCGTGGCATGTCCAGATTTGTGTGCAATGCGAGGCTTGAGAGCGTCTCGTTCCACTGATCTACGGCCTCTTTGTGGGCGTCGGCAGCAACGATCGAGGACTCTTCGGACATCCTCACGCCGTTTGATGCCGTCACGACAACGTTGTCCAACTCCTTCAATTCGGCCACTCGACGTTCGTACTCCGCACGCCTCTCGACCGCCCGATCCATCGCGCTCAACGCTTCGACGACGCCACGCATCGGTACCGGAGTTGTCATCCCTAATTCGTGTGCAAGGGATTCGATTTCGTGCGAGACCCGGTTCATACGTTGGCCGGGTGCATCGATTTTGACATCAGATACGTCGCCGTCCGATTGACGGGTTACGGATCGATATCCAAGCGTGATTGCGACGCCGACCGTGATCATCCCGGACAGTACGCCTGATAGCTCGCCCGCCACCAGGCCCCATCCCGCTGCGCCCAACCCAACCAGCCCGAGTGCTGATGCAACAGCCAAAGATCTTCCTGTACTCGGCCGAACGTCCGTAGTGTGGCGTCCGGCACCCGTTGCAAATCGCTCAAGATCACCGAACTCGGCTAGTGCGGCCTGCAGTCGGTCAAGCTGATCGCGCCGGGTCGCTAACGCCTCCCCCGATTCAGAGGGAACGTCTGTGAGCGATCCAAGGCGATTCTCGCCGTGTGTCGCAGCCTGGGTCGCCTCATTCAACGCCGCTTTTGCCCTGTCAATGTCCGTGACGGCCGTCTCGTAAGAGCGTTTCGCCAGCGATTCGGTTTCGCCAGATTCCTGGAGTCGAACCGCGGCTCCCGAGGCGTCTTTGAACTCCCGTAGTCTCTGCTCGCTCCAATTGGGGCCAAGCTCATCCCTGGCGCGTTCGATGTCTCGTGCAGCCTCGCGTTCTTCGGCCGTTTTCCCGGGGATGTCGCGGGCCGCTTCAGCGTAATAGCCAATCTGTTGCACGACGCGTGCGATCTTGGCCTCGTGTTCTATAAATGCCTCCACTACAGGGAGAGCGGAGATCTCCGCTCGCTGCATCTCGTCCGAAACGTCACCCTCCGAGATTTGCTCGTGGAGGTGACCCTGCTCAGCCAGCAACTCCTCAAGGCGCTCGCTCCCGCGCTCCGGGAACCCGGGTCGTTCCGGAACCGCGTCCAGTCGGGTTTGCAGTTCGCCTGCGCGTATCCAGTGCGGCCGTAAGGTGATCACCCGGGCGTTGTGGTTGCGAAGTCTCCTGATGTCCTCGATCCGAGAGTCCAGGTCGGCCAGTTGTCCCGAGAGTTGGGCTAGCTCACCGGCCAGTTGTTCGTACCCGGCCAGTTCCGAACGTTTGTCCTCAAGGCGCGCGTTTGCCTCGCTGTATTTTTTCTCCAAGTCAAACAACTGGCCGGACCGGGTCTTTCGGAACACTCCGATCCGGTCGTCCAGCTCCTTCGTTACGAAGGGAAGGCTTACGTTTACGAGGCCCATTCCGGCGGAGTAGATGCGGTCCCGGATTTCGTCTCTGTTCAGAGATTCAAACGATTGGAGTTCGGTGAGGCCAACGCTGAATACGTTCTGGTATAGATCGGCGTCAATCCCGGCCAGTAAGCGGGTCAGGGATTCGCCGCCGCCGTCCATGTCACCGGCCACAGCGACCGGCCCGCCTTTTGAGCCTTCAGAGCGGTGTATCGAGTAGCTCGACCCGTTTGCCATTGACAGATGGAGTGAGCCGCTAGCTTCTCCGCCTAGGTGGGGTGCATAGTAATAGTCGTTCCAGGCGGACTGAGCACGCGTTGGGAATCCGAACAATATGACGCGAATGAAGGCGCGCAGAGCGGATTTACCAGCCTCGTTTGGTCCGAGTACCACAGTTAATCCGGGCGGGATCGGGGCGATGAGATCGCCGTTGAACGGGCCGAAATTGTCCAGATTCAGGCGCGAGATATACATATCAGGCGTCTCCCTCGAACAGGCTGGCCAGCTCCCAGCGCGCTTCGTCGATTATTCGACTGAGCTCCTCGTCGTCTGGCGCGTCCAGGACATCTGCAAACCTACGGCTGTTAAATACCGAAGCCAGAGCAGCACGCAGCTCCTCACGTTCGTCCCCCTCGTCTCTGGCAGTACCAGCGCGCCGCAAGATAGCTCCCAGGAAATCGTCTCGGCCGGCCAGCATGTCTATGTCGATTTCCGCCCGCGTCTCGTCCGAGATGCGTTCGATCCAGACGAATGGACGCCCCCGTCCGAACGAACGTCGTAGCTCCTCAGCAATTTCGGACAAAGTTTCACCATGGCCGAGTTCTTTATGCAGAGGGCCGCGGCCGGTCATCAGAACCCGGACGATGAGATCGCGTCCTCCGGCATCCGAACGTGCGATATCGAGCGCTTCCGAGACGGCGTCTACAAGCTCGCCCAGGTCGAAACGTCCTTCGATAGCGACCTCGATCGTCTCCCAGCGAACTACATCGAGGGGCCGGAACGCTAGTTCGACTCTTCCGGTACCGTCCACATCAACGACAAGCGCGCCGCGTTCTCCCGGCTCGTTCGGGTGACGTCCCTGGGTATTGCCCGGGTAGGCGATAGTCGGTCTGTGTTCACGCAATGTCCGGCGCGTGTGGACATGTCCGAGCGCCCAGTAGTCGATGGGAATGCTCGCTAGATCGTCGACCGTGCACGGCGCGTAGTCGTCATGCGCCGGATCACCTCCAACGTTGCAGTGGAGTAGGCCGATGCTGAACACATCGTCGGGAGGCGGAGCGGCAAAAGTTATGGCGATGTTCTCCCGGACCTCCCGATGCGGGTAGCTCGCGCCTTGGATACGCGCGATTACTTGATCGTTGGATCTGACATCCGCCCACTCCGGCTCGGCGCCGAAGGTGTGGACCAGCGCGGGCAAGCGGATCGATCCAGACCATCCTTCAAGGGGGTCGTGGTTGCCATGAACGACGAAGGTCGGGATTCCGTGATCCGAAAGGCGCGTCAACCCTTCCCGGAACCTGAGCTGGGCGCGGACGCCGCGATCTGCTCCGTCGTACACATCCCCGGCGATGACGAGGAAGTCCGCATGTTCGTTAATGCACAGGTCGATCAGGTTTTGATACGCCTCGAAGGTAGCTTCGTGGAGCCGTTTCGCTATGGCGTCATCCGTCTTCAGCAGCCCCTTAAATGGGCTGTCGATGTGGAGGTCAGCTGCGTGTACAAAGCGGAAGGGTTGCATGAGCGCCAGTTACCCGTGGGAACCTAAGATTTAATCTGGCGATTGTAGCAACGGGCCGGGGGAGTTCAGGGGGCTCGTGTCATCGGAACTAAGATACTTGCTGAATTTTCACGCGAAAAAGGGGTCAGGCCCGAAGGCCCGACCCCTTTTCTCTGAAGCGTGTAGCGCTCCCGGTTCGTGTTGGGAAGACTAGAAGTCCATCCCGCCACCGGGCATTCCACCTGGCATCGGAGGCTCTGGCTGGGGCGTCTCGGTGATGAGCGACTCGGTGGTCAGGATCATTCCTGCCACAGACACTGCGTTTTCTACAGCTGCCCGGGTCACCTTTGCCGGATCGACGATACCGAATTCGATCATGTCACCGTACTTGTCTTCGAGGGCGTCGAAGCCGAAGTTGCCCTTGCCCTTGCCGACGGCATCGAGGACCACAGCGCCTTCGGCGCCAGAGTTTGCTGCAATGACCCGGATCGGGGCTTCAAGCGATCGGCGAAGAATGTCCACGCCGGTTTGCTCGTCGCCGGGTGCCTTGATCTTCGCAAGATCGACGGATGAACGGATCAGAACTGTTCCGCCACCGGGGACGATACCCTCTTCGACGGCTGCTCGTGTTGCGGACAGTGCGTCCTCAACTCGTTGCTTCTTCTCTTTCAGTTCGATCTCAGTTGACGCGCCGACTTTGATGATCGCGACTCCACCGGAGAGCTTAGCCATGCGCTCCTGAAGCTTCTCGCGGTCGTAGTCGGACGACGTCTCTTCGATCTGGGCCTTGATCTGGGAGATTCGTCCCTGGATTTCCGACGCGTCGCCGGCTCCTTCTACGAAGGTAGTGTCGTCCTTTGAGGAAACGATACTCTTCACCCGGCCAAGGTCTTCAACCTCTGCGGAGTCCAGGTTCCGTCCGACTTCCTCGGAGATGACTTGTCCACCAGTGAGGATGGCGATGTCCCGCAGCATTTCCTTGCGACGGTCACCAAAACCCGGGGCCTTGATCGCGAGCACGTTAAGTGTGCCACGCAGTTTGTTCACCACGAGGGTGGCCAGGGCTTCACCGTCAACATCTTCCGCTACGATGACGAGGTTCTTGGAAACCTTCAAGACCTTCTCAAGGACCGGGAGAATGTCCGAAACGGCGGAGATTTTCTTGTCCGTAATAAGGACGAGAGAGTCAGACATCGAGGCTTCCATACGGTCAGAGTTGGTCACGAAGTATGGTGAGATGTAACCGCGATCGATCTGCATACCTTCAACGTAGTCGACTTCGTCGTCGAGTCCACGGGACTCGTCGACCGTGATGACGCCGTCCTTGCCGACCTTGTCGATGACGTCGGCAACGAGGTTTCCCATCTTCTCATCGTGGGCGGACAGGATCGCAACTTGCGCGATCTGGTCACGGCCTTCAACCGAGGTGGAAAGCTTCGAAATGCTCTTGCGAACTGACACGACTGCGAGCTCGAGGCCGCGTTTGACGGCCATCGGGTCGGAACCTGCGGCCACGTTCTTGAAGCCTTCATTGATGATCGCTTGCGCGAGAACCGTCGACGTGGTTGTGCCGTCACCGGCATCATCGTTGGTCTGCTTAGAAGCCTCTTTGAGGAGCTGTGCGCCCATGTTCTCAAACGGGTCTTCGAGATCGATCTCTTTGGCGATTGAAACGCCGTCAGAGCTGACCTGTGGCGGACCGAATTTCTTGTCAACGATCACGTTGCGGCCTTTTGGGCCGAGCGTAATTTTTACGGTGTCGGCGAGCATGTCGATTCCGACCTTGAGTCGGGCTCGAGCATCCTCTGCAAACTTGAGTTCTTTTGCTGGCATATTTTCCTCTTCGTACGCCGAGCCAATATGCCCAGCGTGCTAATAACCCGCCCTATGAAGGGCAAGGGCCTAGATGGTGGCGAGGATGTCGCTCTCTCGAACCACCAGGTACTCGGTCCCGGCCTCGGTGTACTCGGTTCCCGCGTACTTGGAATAGATAACGTTGTCACCAACCTTGATAGTCAGGGCGATGGTCTTGCCATCTTCGCTAACTCGTCCGGGGCCGGTGGCAACTACTTTGCCGGTCTGGGGCTTCTCTTTTGCGGTGTCCGGAATGTAAATTCCACCCGCGGTTTGTGAGACCTCGTCGTCGCTCGGCTCGATCACGATACGATCAGCCAGCGGCTTGATTTTGACCTTTGCAGCCACTCTTAGTTTCCTCCTGATTCCTTTGAGTCTTTCTGTTGGCGAAGACTTGGTCGCAGGACGTTCTGAGATAAACCTCGAAACATCCTGAAACGACCCGCGCGAATTCGCTTTTGATTAACCCGTCTGTGTTTCCCACCGGAATTGGCACTCAGGTGACCCAAGTGCTAAGAGAGTGAATTTTATGAGCGCAGCTACGAAGTGTCAACGAATAAGTTGTACTTAGGCTGAACACAGTCGAAAGAGCACTGGCACACGCCTTTACGGCGCGCGCAGGCAACACTGCCGATTATTTAGACTCACGGGGCTATTTTCGGTTCTCTAATAAGCTAAAAGGCAGCGCTTAGTCGCCGGCGGCGTCCAGGCTACCGTTTACGGCTTCGCGCATGGCCCAGAACACTCGTTCCGGACTCATGGGTAATTGCGTCATTCTTGTTCCGACCGCGTCGTGTATGGCGTTGGCGATCGCTCCGGCCGGGGGAACAATCGGTGGCTCACCTACTCCGCGAACGCCGTACGGGCCTTCGTCCGCCGGTGTCTCAAGAATTACACAATCAATCCGCGGCAGGTCAAGTGCCGTCGGCATTCGGTAGTCGAGCAGGCTGGCGTTCTGGAGCACGCCGGTATCGTCGTACACATACTCTTCGTTCAGCGCCCAGCCGATCCCCTGCACAGCCCCGCCCTGGATCTGTCCCTCCACCGCGTCCGGGTTGACCGCTTTCCCGACGTCCTGAAACGCAGTGAAACGCGTCAATGTCGGCTTGCCGGTGTCCGGATCTACATCCACGTCTGCGATGTTCAGGGCGTAGCCGTTTGCCGCCCGCATGTTGGGGTCGTTTGAAGCTGATGCCACGATGTCGTTAGAGCCCGAAGCAGCTTCTTTGGCCGCATCACGGAAGGACATCGAGTTGTCCGGCACGTCACGAGCGGAAAATTCGCCGTCTGAGAATTCAACGAACTCATGGGTAACACCGAGTTTTGATGCGATGCGCTCTTTGATCTGGGCCACGATATTCTGAGATGCATCGTATATGGCAGAGGCCATGGATCGCGTGACGCGGCTTCCTCCGGCGGTTCCGGAGTACGGAATGCTGCTGGTGTCGCCGGTGGTTATTTTGACCTCAGACGGATCCAGCCCCAGTGTCTCCGCCGCAAGCTGTACGAAACCGGTACGGGTGGACGAAAGGTCCATCGTTCCCACGATCAGGGAGACTGTGCCGTCCTGATTGACGATCATCCGGCAACTCGAAACGCCGATGCCGTTTGGCCACCACCCGATTCCGACGCCCCGCCCGGAATTTTTGCCCTTGAGTGGCGCTGTGTAGTGCGGATGGGCCTTGGCCGCCAACAGCATCTCCTCGATACCTATGGCCGTGAACTCCATGTCGTTCATATTCTGGTCGCCGGTTTTGCTGATATTGGCGAGTCGGAAATCGATCGGATCCAACCCGAGCTTATGCGCCATCTCATCGACCGCGGATTCGGCGGCGTAGGACGCAACCGTTGCGCCCGGCGCACGGTACGCGGCGACCCGTGGCGTGTTTGTGACTACATCGTAGCCGTCGATGCGGGCCGCTTCCGGTTGGTAAGGGGCGAATGAACAGAGACATCCGATCGCCACAGGCGCACCCGGAAAAGCTCCCGCTCCGTAAACGAATCGGGCCTGTACGGCCTTCATCTTGCCGTCGTTCGTTGCACCAATTTTTATGGTGACCGTTGCGGCTGCGCCGGGGCCTGTGGCCGTAAGTACCTCGGTCCTGCTCAGGACGATCTGGACCGGTTTTCCGGAACCTTTCGATAGCAAGATGCAAAGCGGCGAGATGCGGGTCTGTGCTTTCGCTCCAAACGCGCCGCCAACCTCGGTTCCTCTGACGAGGATGTTGCCCGGCTCCAACTCGAGGATGTTGGACAGCTGGGTACGGTGGTCGAAGATGCCTTGGGTGTTCGCCCAGACCTCTATCGTGCCGTCGCTGTGGTACCAGGCGGTCTCTGCCTCGGGCTCGATGTAGCCCTGGTGGACGATAGATGTCTTGTAGGTTTGCTCCACTATGTGGTCTGAGGCGGCGAATCCTGCCTCAACGTCGCCTCTTCCCAGTTCCACGTGGAGGGCGACGTTGCTTGGGGCGTCCGCTTCTCCGCCGATCGACTTGGTGAGCATGTCGTTGTGCAATAAAGGTGCGCTAGGCGCCATCGCTTCTACCGGATCTTGGACTGAAGCTAGAACTTCATATTCGACCTTAATCAGGTTGGTGGCCTCTTCGGCAATGTCGGCCGTTCGTGCGGCGACCGCCGCCACCGGGTGACCCTGGAACAGTACCTTGCCTCGGGCGATCACCAGTTCGGACAGGTAACGAAGTGAGATGTCCACCTCGCCAGTGCCAGCAGAACCGCCGGCCTCGATCGTAGGGAAGTCGGCCCCCGTGACCACGGCTTCAACACCAGGGAGGGCCTCTGCAGCCGAGATGTCTATAAATTTGATGTTGGCGTGCGCGTGAGGACTGCGAAGAATCTTCGCTTGCAACAGTCCAGGAAGGTCAATATCCGCTCCGAACTCGGCGCTACCGGTGACCTTGGGAAGGGCGTCGACCTTTGCCAGTCTCTCGCCTGATAGGTTGATCTGTTCTGCGGTCCCGACCATGTATCGACCTCGAAGTGTGTATTTTGCGTGTGCTTTTCTTGCCTGACGCTCCGACTACGCCAGCCAGTTGATGTGCGATGGTAGCAGAGGGCTTGTATGTGATGTCTGAAGATTGAATAAACACAAGCGTTTGATACCAACTAGGGACTGTCATCCAGAGTTGCGCTGCATAGTAGCTGTCGGTATTGAGGGGCATGACGATTATCTACGCACTCGCGTTATGGCGCGAAAGGCGACACGATTCGTCAAAATGAGAATTACAGGTCAGCTCGATTGCTATTCTGTGATTCTGGATGAGACCGGGCCGATCAATGCACTCGACAGACAGTACCGGTGCTGTGAGCGGTTTTCACTTACAGCGTTTCCAACTTCTTGCTGGCTATCGCTGCCGTCTCCAGTCCGGGCGGTGTGCCTGCCGAGCGTCCTAGGTTGATTGCCTCTTGGAGTGAGTCTCTGGCTGCGGGGGTGATTCCGGCTGCAACTTCGAGTTCAGATCGGCTAATGGCGGCTTGTGCGGCTAGGACAATGCCATTGGCGGTCCGGGATCGTTTGCCAAACTCTATGGCCTCGTCTAGCGAGGCAGCGGCTTCTGTGGGGCGATCTTTATCGAGTAGAAGAACGCCTAGGTTGTATGAACAGACGGCGGCGATGATTAGAGAGTCTGGAGATCCGGATTCCTTGCCAAGCGTAACGGCGTCTCTATAGGCAGCTTCCAGTTTGGGATCGGACAGATTCGCCAGACTCGTCGCAAGTCCATATGCCGCAACAGCGGCGCGCTCAAGTGCTCGTGGTGAACCGGAAGCCGTGCCGAATGCCATGGCTTCACGCCATGCGTCTGCTGCCTCTGCTGGGCGATCGGATTGCACTAAGTGAACGCCGAGGGCCTGCGCTGCCCGCGCCGCCGTTTCCAGCCCCCTATCTCCAGCGGCGCGCCCGAAATCCACGGCGTTTCTCCAAGCGGCTTCTGCCTGTTCAGGGACGCGGACCTCCAGCAACAATGCCGCAAGGTTATGAGATGCGCGGGCCGCCCAGACGGAGCCTCTTTCGGTTTTGGAAGATCTACCCAATTCGATGGATTGTCGCCACGATTTGTCCGATTCAGCGTTTCGTCCACTATCCGCATGGAGAACGCCGAGGTTGTGTGCTGCCCTGGCTGCCCATGCCATTCCATCGCCGGGCCCCGACTTTTCTCCCAGTGCTATGGCGTCACGACAGGCCGATGCGGCTTCACCAAATCGACCCGTATAGCGAAGTACCACCCCCAAGCCGGACGCCGCCGCCGCGGCCCATGCGAGCGCTTCTGGATCTTCAACTATGCGGCCCAGTTCGACCGCTTGGCGAAAAGCTTTTTCCGCCCCTGAGTCACTGCCACGGTGTCGGAGGGCTTCCGCGCGCTCGTACTCTTTGCGAACGGCTTCGGCATCGGTCATCTAGTTGGCACCTGATTGAGGTGTACGTGAGGCGCGTTCATTAAGTCCAGATCCATCCCGTCATGAAGTTCCACCGGTAAGCAATCACTTCAGTGGCCACGTAATTATAAAGACGATGTTTTGCTGACAAAAGTTCCCGCCAGACGGCTCGCGCCACGTGCAAGATGGGAAAGCGGAGTTACAATCCGGCAACGCCCAAGAGAATGCGCGGCCTAAACCGCGGGCGTCATATATCGACCACTCGAAATTACGGAGACCACTGAACGTATGAAGTACCGACGTCTAGGCAGTTCCGGGCTGCTCGTGTCCACCATCGGCCTCGGGACCAACAACTTTGGCGAGATGCTCGGCCGGATGGACTACGAGTCCGCCAAGTCGGCGTTGGACGCCTGCCGCGACAATGGCATCAATTTCATTGACACTGCCGATTCGTACTCGGGTGGTATATCTGAAGATTTCATCGGGAGGGCCGTGAAGGACTATCGGCAGGAAGTCATCATCGGTACGAAGGCCGGGATGCCATGGGCGGGCAAAACAAACCGGGAAGGTTTGTCCGCGGCCCATCTGAAGTACTCGGTGGATCAGAGTCTCATTAATCTTCAGACCGACTACATCGACCTGTACCAGATGCACATAGTCGACCCGCTCACACCCATTGAGGAGACCCTTAGAGCCCTCGACGATCTCGTTCACCAAGGCAAGGTGCGCTACATCGGCTGCTCAAACTTCATGGCATGGGAGATGGTGGAAGCCATCCACGTGTCGCGCCGTTACGGCTGGCCGGAGTTTGTCAGTAACCAGCCTGAGTATTCGATGCTGAAGCGTGACGCCGAGACTGAATTGATTCACTCAAGCGCTAAGTACTCGACGGGCATCCTGCCCTACTTCCCGCTCGCCTCCGGATTCCTCACCGGTAAGTACAAGCGAGGTGCGGACCTCCCGGAGGGTACCCGTCTTGCTTCGACGCAGCGGATGGCGGATGCACAGCTCACAGAAGCCAACTTTGACGTGTTGGAGTCTTTGGAATCCTTCGCCGGGGAGCACGGCCACACAATGGTGGAGCTGGCGTTCGCGTGGTTGCTTGGCCACCCGGAAGTTTCTTCCGTGATTGCGGGAGCGACTCGTATCGAGCAGATTGAACAGAACGCTGCTGCGAGCGAGTGGGAGCTTACGGCCGAGGAGATGACGGAGCTGGATGCGATCCTGCCTGGTACGCCCGGACCTGGAGTTGGCAACCTCCCACGAAGGCGTGGAATTTAACCTCGCAGATCAGATGGCTTAGTCGCTCTTTAGCAAATTAGGAGTAACAGGTGCCTGAAGGTCGACACATTCTTGCGATCGATCAGGGTACGACCAGCACGCGTGCCATCGTATTTAACGACGAGGCACGCCCGGTAGGTTCTGCCCAGGTTGAACTTGAGCAGCACTTCCCGCAACCGGGCTGGGTGGAGCATGACGCGTCGAAGATATACAGGGACGCAGTAAGCGTTGCGCGGCGCGCGGTTGAAAAATCAGGCCTTGGTTTGAACGAGATAGCGGCGATCGGTATCACCAACCAGCGCGAAACGATCGTGGTGTGGGATCGATATACCGGCGAACCTGTATCGAACGCGATCGTATGGCAATGTCGACGTACGGCCGATGACTGCGCTGAACTTGTTCATGCCGGGCACGCGGCCGACATACGTGGTCGCACGGGCCTCGTTGTGGATCCGTACTTCTCTGCCACAAAACTTCGATGGCTGCTCGATCGAATCCCGAATGGTCAGCGTAGGGCGGAGGATGGAAAGCTTTGTTTCGGGACGGTCGATTCCTGGTTGATGTATCGGCTCAGCGGCAGGCAGAGCCACGTCACGGACGTTAGCAACGCATCCCGCACAATGCTACTGAATATCCATGACCTCGATTGGGATCCGGCCATGTTGGCATTGTTCAACGTGCCGAGGGCGATTCTCCCGGAGGTGCGGCCCTCTGCCGGAGATTTCGCGATCACTGATGGCTCTGAGTTTGGTGGGGAGATCCCGGTTACAGGTGTTGCCGGGGATCAGCATGCGGCGCTTTTCGGGCAGGCTTGCTTCAAGAGCGGGATGACAAAGTGTACGTATGGGACGGGCGCTTTTGTACTGACGAATGCCGGGGGTAGGGTGCCATCTCCGGAATCTGGAATACTGGCAACGGTTGGCTGGCAGGTTGGCTCCAAACGGACGTATGCAAGTGAGGGTGGCGTTTTCGTTACGGGAGCGGCCGTGCAGTGGTTACGGGACGGGCTAGGGATAATCGGTTCGGCATCTGACACGGACGACATGGCAGAGATGCTGGGCGATAACGACGGCGTGTATATGGTCCCTGCATTTGTCGGCTTAGGTGCGCCCAGATGGGATCCGGGTGCGCGGGGAACGATAACTGGGTTGACCCGAGGTTCGTCCGCTGAGCACTTGGCGCGTGCGGCGCTGGAGTCGACGGCCTATCAAGTGAGGGACGTAATACACGCGATGTCTCCGTCTGGCCGGACTTCTTCTACTCCGATCCGCGCGGATGGCGGACAGACGGCGAGTCGATTTTTGATGCAATTCCAGGCAGACATCCTGGATAGGCCAGTAGAGGTATCCGAGATCGCTGAAACCACGGCTATCGGGGCGGCGTTCCTGGCGGGACGTGGAATCGGACTATGGCGCAGCGACGGTGAGCTCACGCGCCTGCTACGAACTGGAGCGCGTTACGATCCGGCCATGGCGGAGGGGCAGCGGGCGCGCCTTATAGCGGGCTGGTATGACGCTTTGGAGCGCACGGCCAGCGTCATCGGGTAACGACTCTTAACAGACAGCACGGTGTCAGGAACGGATCAGGCGACCGCAATGTACTCGACGGATTTTTCTTTGACATCGATTCCAGCAGTGAACTGTTCAGGTACCAGGGGACATACGCTTGAATTCAAGGCTGATACCGGGGCAGTGGTAGAAGATGTCAATGCACTGATTAAAACCTACTCGCGGGGTTAACCCCAGGTTACCGCTTTAGGTTGTTCGTCCACTTCCGCATCTGGCACTGTCACTGGGGCGGCGGTCTGAAGAGCCGCATATGTTTCCAGGCCGAATCGTTGTGTAGCATTGCCTTGTTTTTTAACGTAGACGCCTGGGGACAGTCACCCACGGGCCGAACTGAATCCACAGATTGAAACAGGAATATGAAACTAGGATTGAATTTCTCCGGTGTTGTTCATCCAGATAAGGGAGAGCATCAGTCGGTCGTATACCAGGGATGCGACACGATGGTCTCTACGGGCGCCTCTTCGAGTGGTGGCGGAACCCTGTTTGCAAAGAATAGTGATCGCCCGTCGGACGAAGCGCAGCCTCTTGAGTTACACGCGGCAGAAGGTTCCGTTGTATCTGGAACGCAGTTTGTGGAGATCGATGGTCCAGCTGCGGCATTTCGGCATATTGGCTCCCGTCCGGACTGGTGCTGGGGGTATGAACACGGGTTCAACGAACATCAGGTGGTGATCGGCAACGAGGCGCTTCCCACTCTTCTCCCGGAGACGGATGAGCAGAAGTTGGTCGGTATGGAGATAGTGCGGCTAGCGCTCGAGCGTGGATCGACTGCGCATGAGGCCGTGAACGTGATCACGGGCCTCGTTGAAAAGCATGGCCAGGGCAAATTTTCAAATGACGCCGGGGTACGGACCTACGACAACATCTACATGGTGGTTGACCCCGGCGAGGCATATGTCGTTGAAGCTATTGGCCATGATTGGGCAGTCTGGCAGGTGTCCGGTGTACACAGCATCAGCAACGTCAGCCGAATGAGTGGCGATGCAAGAATATCGAAAAGCGCACAGACTACGGCGATACACCACCGTTTGTTTGACCCGGGTAGCGGGGCAGATTTCTCATGGTCGGCTGCCTACTCCGCGGTCGATAACGCAAAGTCCGGAGCACGTAGACAGTCCCGTTCATCCTCAATCCTTGGGCATCATGATGGAGGGATAGATTTCGGCAAACTGATGCTCACGTTGTCTGATCACGGTGCCCCGGAATCAGACCCGGCTAAATTCGAGTCGATTCCCGGCGACCTCCGTGGGATCTGCACGCATCCGCAGCACGAGGGTGGTGTGACGGCTGCAAGCCTTGTAGCGGATCTGTGTGCTGACGAGTCACGTCTCCCGGTCTACTGGTGTGCAATGTATTCGCCGTGCATGGCATTGTTCTTCCCGGTGTTCATAGAGGGAGAGTTACCTGATGCGTTGTCGATCGGTGGGAGCGCCCACTCAAAAGAGAGCCCATGGTGGATGTTTCACGCACTTGGGCAGGTTGGTTTTGCCGCTGGGCCAGACCGAATGAAGGAGATTCACGAGGGTTGGTGGGATCTTCAAAAGGGCATGTTCGGATCGGCTTACGTAATGGCAGCGCAGGGGCGAGAGATGATCGACGCCGGCGACAAGGACGGAGCAAACGAGATGCTTACCAGGTACATGGCGGATAACACCGACAACATGCTCCGAGTGGGACGTGAAATGCTCAGTTCCGCGGCTGTTTGACCGCGTTGACTGAGTTCAATCGCAGGGACGCCTTACTGGCGGCGATCACGGCATGTGGCGCCGCAGCCGAGGTCCTATTGGCGCGTTTTCGTGATGCAGGTGACACCACGCTTGAGCGTTGCTTTAAATCGGACGGGGGCATCGTAACAAACGCCGATATTGCAGCAGATGAGGCGATTGCGGAGGCGCTCGGGACATACGATGTGACGGGCCGAATCGAGTCCGAAGAGAGTACGGCGGGCTCCGAAAACTCGGAACTACGGTGGGTGGTCGATCCACTGTGTGGCACTGCACCGTACGCCGCCGGGTTGGGCCACTGGGGTGTGAATGTGGCGTTGATGGATAGATCCGACCCTCTGTTGGGGGCGATTACGGTGCCCACGATGCGCGAGACGCTGACCTCCGTATCTGGTCGAGGTGTGTCTCGAAATGGCAAGCCGTGGTCTCCTGAGCCGCCTTTTGGAAAATTATCTGAACAGCTTGTTGACCTTGAAATCAACGGCTCTGAACTTGCGGCTCAGAAGATGCGCGATGGCAGTCTGGGCTGGGTACATGGAGTCGATCACACGACGACCTTTGCATCAATGGCGTACCCGCTTAGCCAGCTATGTCTCGGACGGCTCGCCGCGGTTGTTGCGTATGACGTCGGCACGGTGCACCTCGCCGCTGGATTGGCGATTGCGCAGGAGCTTGGGTTGAAGGTCACTGATGGCTCTGGAGATGCGTTGGACTGGAGCACGAAAGACGCTTGGCCCGTAATGATCACAGCATGGCCCGCTGCACATGAAGGGTTACTGGAGTTAATGCGGTGACTTCCAGGCAGTCTCATGGCGCCTCATCTTCTGGAATTTTGAGGAACAATCCAACTGATAACTCTGCTATCTGAAGGAGATAAAACATGAGCACGGATAATTCGCAGAAGCTACTTACTCTGGATGAGGACTGGGATCGCGCCGTTGCCGTGGCTGCTCACCCGGATGACCTCGAGTATGGCGCTGCGTCTGCGATAGCGCGCTGGACAGATCAGGGTAAAGAGATCACGTATTTGCTTCTCACACGCGGAGAGGCAGGGATCGATGGCATGCACCCACGTGATGCAGGGCCTCTACGCGAGGCGGAAGAGGTGGCTGGGGCTGCGCAAGTCGGCGTGACCGTGGTCGACTTTTTGGACTACACCGACGGCGTCATTGAGTACGGCATGGACCTTCGTCGTGACATCACTCGGGCGTTTCGGAAGTATAAGCCGGACATCGTGATCAGCGGAAATCACCGACTGTTATTCCCGAGTGGGAAGTTGAACATGGCGGACCATCGCTGGGCGGGGCTAGGGGTGCTCGACGCGGCGCGAGATGCTGGAAATCGATGGATATTTCCTGAGCTACTGGCAGAGGGTTACGAACCCTGGGATGGTATTCGTTCGGTACTGACCGGTGGATCCGGAAGCCCGACGCACGGGGTGGATGTAACGGACTCGCTTTCGCGCGGTATCGCTTCGTTGAAGGAGCACAAGAGGTACATCGAGGGCTTGTCGTTCGATTTCGATCCTGAGGAGTTCCTCACATGGGGCGCAGCGGCGGCGGGAGAGCGACTCGGCGTGGACTATGGTGTCATGTTTGAGGTGATCGGTATCTAGCCCGCGTGTGGGTTTTGTTTGAAATAACGCCAACAACGTGAATTTGTTATACCGGTGCGTTCTGCGATAGCTCATTAATGTCAATACGCTTCCAACCGAGCAAGTTGATACCGAACAATGCAGATGAACATCTCCTTGACCGGCTTATGTGCGGGGCATAATCTCGTGCGGCTACTGATAACACTTGAAACAGGTGGCGGCTAAGACTGCCAGAGGAATTTCATGGGACACATCGTTAACCACGTACATCTGAAGTCTGAAGACCCGGGGAAGACCGCCGACTGGTTTGTTAAGGCGTTCGGCATTGAGATTCGCGCGGACGACTTGCGGGAGGCCGGAGGCGACCGATTCCTGCGCTGTTACGACGGCAACGGGTTCAACATCAACATTTCCGGCCAGCGCGACAAGCTTGGCGAAAAGCTGGACGCGGCTAGTGCCGAGCCTCGCTTTGGCCTAGAGCACTTTGGGTTCGATGTCGATGACATGGACTCCGAACTTGAGCGGCTCACAGGCCTCGGCGCCGAGCTCAAGGAAGGCCCGATTGATGCTGGCGGCGGATTGAAGATCGCTTTTATCTCAGTCCCTGGCCCGATCCGGATCGAGCTTATCCAGCGGCCATAGTAGTCAACGGACCTTATAGAAGACGTCCGGGCATAGAGGCTCGGACGTCTTTTTTTACCCATTGATAGTGAGACGTTAGTTGGCATTCGAGATAAACCATATTCATTTGAAAGCACCGGACCCTCGTCGTACCGCCGAGTGGTATGTCAAGGCGTTCCAGTTTGAAATTCTCAGCGATACGGTTCGCTCTTTTGGCGACCGTCGTCTGAACTGTCAATCTCCGGGCGGGTTGATTGTGAACATATCTAGCGCCCGTGATGGTGAGTCGATGGCGGAGGGAGACGCTGGGACGCACTGGGGACTGGAGCATTTCGG
>JAAZYK010000030.1 GCA_014239685.1 Dehalococcoidia bacterium
GTGAAAACGGAACTGATCAGCTTTGTCATAGTGGCCGGCGATGACAACGTGAACCCGGAGCCCATCAGCAGGAATAGGGCGTAGAGCTGCCATATCTGCTGGATCTGCGACAGACCAAAAAGCGCTACACCGGCCATTCCCATGCCAAGCAACGCCATTTTGACCGGGTCATAACGGTCGGCAAGGTATCCAGCCACGGGGCGTAGACCCGCGGTCGCTAGTCCTGCGATCGCTAATGCTCCAGAGAGAGAGCCACGGGACCACCCAAACTCCTCGGTCATAGGGTTCAGGAACACGCCGAAAGAGAATCGACTGCCGGCGGCACCGAACAACACGAACGCTGCGCCGATGACGATAAGCCACCCTGAATAATGACCTCGGAGGCGGCCGATTAACATGAAGGATGGATAGCGGGAGGGGTGAAAGAACTAGGCGATCCATAATTGAACGTCATTAGGTCAAATGATACAGGCCATAAGGGTTGGATGGGGAGAGGTTTTTCAGTTATCGATACACCGTGAGGGCGAATGAATATTGGTCCACATTAGTCTTTCGGGCACCCCCCAATCACCGCGGGTCACAATGGCAAAGATTCGTTTTCGTGGCACAACGGACCCGAAATGGCTCTAAACCACCCATTAGTCCGCGCTAGATGGCGCACCGACCTCTGCGTCCACCATCACTTTGCGCAGATCAACGATCTGGTCTCGCAGCAGCGCCGCCTTCTCGAACTCTAAGTCTCTCGCCGACGTTCGCATCTGCGTTTCTAGGTCACGAACTAGTCGCGCCAGATCGTCCTTTGGCAAACTCTCAGCGGCCACGTACGGTGCCTTCGTCTCCGCGACATCGCGGATGCGTTCCGTCATGTCCCGGACTTCCTTGATGATTGATGCCGGCTCGATGCCGTTTGCCTTGTTGTGTGCGTCCTGCACAACACGTCGACGCTCAGTCTCATCGATCGCCGTACGCATCGAATCCGTTATCTTGTCGGCGTACATGATCACGTGGCCTAGCTCATGGCGAGCCGCACGTCCAACAGTCTGCACGAGCGAGGTGTTCGAACGTAAATAGCCCTCTTTATCGGCGTCAAGGATGGCGACGAGCGAGACTTCTGGTAGGTCAAGCCCCTCCCGCAGAAGGTTGATTCCCACGACCACGTCGTACACGCCGAGCCGGAGGTCACGCAGGATCGCAGTGCGTTCAAACGTGTCGATGTCTGAGTGCAGATACTGCGTTCTGACACCCATCTCCAGGAGGTACTGAGAAAGTTCTTCCGCCATTCGCTTTGTTAACGTCGTCACTAGAACTCGCTGATGCTGATCGACCCGTTCCTTAATGTTGTAGATCAGGTCATCGATCTGTCCAGCGGTCGGTTTCACCTCGATCGTGGGGTCGAGCAGACCGGTCGGCCGGATCAGTTGTTCGACACGCTTCTCTTCATGCTCAGCCTCGTACGGCCCTGGCGTCGCAGAAACGTAGACGATCTGGTTGACGCGTTCCTCGAACTCGTCAAACGACAGGGGCCGATTGTCTATCGCAGACGGTAGCCTGAAGCCGTAATCAACAAGCACTGATTTGCGTGCGAGGTCGCCGTTGAACATGCCGCGTATCTGAGGCAATGTCATGTGTGACTCGTCGATGAAGATAAGGAAATCTTTCGGGAAGTAGTCCAGGAGAGTCCATGGGGCAGACCCGGCAGCACGCCGCCCCAGAGGGCGTGAGTAGTTCTCAACGCCCGGGCAGGATCCCGTCTCCCGCAGCATCTCAAGATCGTAACGAGTGCGCTGTTCTAGACGCTGGGCCTCCAATAACTTGCCGCCGTCGTTCAGCTGTTTGAGTCGTCCACCAAGTTCTTCCTCGATATCGTCCAGGGCGTCCAGCAGTCGTTGTTCGGAAGTTACAAAGTGTTTGGCCGGGTAGATGTCGATCTCTTCGCGCTCGCCGAGGATCTCGCCAGTCAACGGGTCCAGCACTGTGATGCGCTCGATCTCCTCGCCCCAGAACTGCACACGGACAGCCAGTTCGTCGTACGCCGGCATGACTTCAAGGGTGTCACCGCGCACACGGAACCGACCACGACTGGTGTCTACGTCGTTGCGGTCGTAATGCATATCCACGAGGCGACGCACGATCTTTCCGCGCCCGGTCGATTCGCCCTTCTTCATGTTCAGCACGAAACTCTGATATTCCTCTGGAGAGCCGAGGCCATAGATGCACGATACGGAGGCCACGATCAATGAGTCACGACGTGTGAGTAGCGCCCGTGTGGCGGCGTGCCTGAGACGATCGATCTCTTCGTTTATGTCCGATTCTTTCTCGATGTAGGTGTCGGATCGGGGGATGTAGGCCTCTGGCTGGTAGTAGTCGTAATAAGAGACGAAATACTGGACAGAGTTTTCTGGAAAGAACTCCTGGAACTCGGATGCGAGTTGCGCTGCAAGGGTCTTGTTGTGCGCAATCACAAGGGTCGGGCGCTGCTGACGCTCGACGATCTGTGCCATCGTGAATGTCTTGCCGCTGCCGGTCACACCTAGGAGGGTCTGGTGCCTCTTTCCATCATCGAGACCCTTGGAGACCGCGTCGATAGCCCGCGGCTGGTCACCGGTGGGTTTGAAGTCGGAAACAATCTTGAAATCAGGCATAAATGTTGGATGTGTTCGTGTTTCGCCCCGGGCGTATTGCCATGCGCCCCTAGATCAAATGAGACATCATTATGATTCTATGCGAGTGGCGTAAAGAACGAACCATCGGAGTCGATGCAAACTTAAGGGCAGGCCTCGCTCCGCCCAGTACTGGTCTTCCGAGAACCTCAGGGCGCTGCTGCCCGTACCACCCACACCATCTCTTCGCTGTCTTCGGTTAGCGGGCCGCCGTCGAAATCACCAAACACCTGATCGGCCACGATTCCGACCTGCTCCAGCATGACGTGGACCTCGGAAGGGTAGAGATAGCGAAGGTCCACTTCAAGGTTCACTGTTCGCACCACTTCTCCGGTGTCGCTCAACTCTTCAACGGTCTGGATGCTGTGTATCGTTTGACCGACCGGGTCGGTTCGATTTACTGCGCTCAGCAGGCATCGCAATCCGGTTTCTGGATGGATTGTCTCGCCCATCGAGAACGGTTCCTCGGATACGTCCGAGATCAGATCCGAATCCGGCACGAACAGATTGAACGCAAGCGCGCCTGTTGGCGCCAGGTGCTCAGCAGCGCGACGCAGTGTTTCCAGTTGCTCTTCCGGGGTCAGCGCCAGGTATAGAGTTCGGGCGGGGATGATGACGAGTGGGAAATGCCGATCCAGTGCAAGCGTCCGCATATCGCCCTGAACGAATTCAACAGCGCCGCCATGACCTTTTGTTTTGGTCGCTTGTTCGCGGGCCTTCTCAAGCATTGCTGTTGAAAAGTCCACACCGACCACATCGATACCAGCTGCGGCTATAGGGAGGCTCACGCGCCCGGTGCCACAACCGATCTCGAGCACCGGCCCACCTGAAGCTTGCGCCAGCTCGACGTAAAATTCGACGTCATCGACCCCGACGCTAGAGTAGAAGACGTCATACCAATCGGCCCATGCGTCGTAATTCATTGTTGGTCTGACGGGGTCTAGCCGGCCTCGGCGTATTCCGCCAGCGCCTCGTCCGGGAAGTCAGCGTTGGAGAAGACCTTCTGAACATCATCGAGCTCTTCCAACGTATCCAAGAGGCGGAGCGTCTGCTTGGCTTTGGCATCGTCAAGTTCGACGAGAGTGGCAGGGACCATCGCGAGGTCTGCGGACACCACTTCAACACCGTCCATCGCCTCAAGGGCCATTTTCAGGGGCTCAAAGTCGGTGAACGACGCCTTGAATTCGATCGAATTTCCTTCGATGTCAAAATCCTCTGCACCCATGTCTACCGCTTCAAGTGCTACCTCTTCAGGGTCGCCGGCGGATGTTTCTACCAAGATTACTCCGGAGTTGGATAATCCCCAGGACACAGCACCTGCGGCTGCCAGGTTTCCGCCTGCACGGGAGAACATCTGACGGACATCGGACGCGGTCCGGTTTTTGTTGTCGGTCAGGGTCTGGACCATGATTGCCGTACCGCCGGGTCCGTACCCCTCGTACGTAATCTCTTCTAGCTCAATGCCATCGCTACCAGTACCGGAACCTTTTGCGATTGCTCGGTCGATATTGTCGTTCGGCATATTCGCTGATTTACCGGTCTGTATGGCAAGGCGCAGCCGGAAATTGGTCTCAGGGTCTGCGCCGCTACGTGCCGCCACGATGATCTCGCGAGCGATCTTCGTGAATAGCTGACCCCGACGTGCATCGGTCGCAGCCTTCTTGTGCTTGATGGTGCTCCACTTAGAGTGGCCGGACATGGTGCTCCTCCCGGTTCCGAAACGACATCGGTTTGCGGGCTTGATTGATCAAAGGGGCGAGGGCGAAAAATTCTCTAATTAATAATTGATCTTAGCAAGCCGCCAGAAATCCGGTCAATCGGATTACACCTCTGCGTCGTATTCAGTGCAGTTCCTACCGCAGACCCTCTGGAAGGTTCACCGTCACGACACCGTTATTGACGTCAACCTCCAGCACCACATCCGCTATCGCCGGGATAAGGATCTGGTTCTTGGATTCGATCTCGCCGGGTTTGCCGACAACGTACACGTCATTTGCGCCGGTTACGATTATCTCCAGCACTACGCCCAGCTCTTCTCCCTCGGTTGTCCGCACCTTTGTCCCGACAATTTCGTAATGGTAGAAAGCACCTTCTGGTGCCTCCGGGAGGTCGTCACCCTCCACTTCGATAATCGTGCCGCGTAAAGCGTCTGCAGCGCGAGTGTTACGAATTACATCAAGTTGAAGGACTGTTGCGGTGCCAGCTTTGTGGCTCTCTATAACTGTGGCCTGGCGCCCGCCATCAATGTAAACAACATCGCCGGGGGAGAACCGCATTTGGCCGTCTGCAAACTGGCTGACGGCGATAGAACCGTCGGTTCCCCATGACCGGCGTACAGAAGCGACTCCTACGCGGCTGGGCGTAGACGGATCGATGGTTTTTGGGATCCTTGTATTAGCAGGAGGCTGCGAGTTTTGAGTGGAGCGGCGTGACACTTGTGCACCCCGCGAGCGTTGGCCACTCAGTTTGCGATCATTATTACGTCGACGGGGCGACATTTCGCCGATTCTCGACTAGTCGATCTGTAAGACGATGCGCTGGTCTGACTTTACGCCAGAGACCCGCAACAGGGATCGAATGGCCTGTGCAACTCGGCCATCACGGCCGATGACCTTGCCCTTGTCCTCGTCGTCGACGATGAGCGTGATGAAAACTCGGTTGCCGCGAACCTCCTCCGTCACTTCCACGGCGTCGGGATTGCGGACAAGGGCGCGGGCGATGTACTCAACCATCTCTTTCATGAAATCAGGCGGTCTCTTTCACTTTATCCATGATGCCAAGCTTCTTCAGCATGGCCCCGACGGACTCGCTGGGCTGTGCACCTTGGCGTAACCATTTGAGGGCCAGCTGTTCGTCGATCTTGACCTCGGACGGATCCGTCATAGGGTCGAACGTGCCGATCTGCTCGATGAAGGCTCCATTGCGGGCAGTGCGCTGGTCAGCGACTACTACACGGTAAAACGGGTGGCCCTTTGCGCCGATGCGGCGCAGCCGGATGCGAACCATAAGAAGGAAGATCTCTCCAGTTACGTTTGCCAATGATATTCGAAGGGGGCCCGGACGCGGCACAAAACACCGTCGTTCAGGTTGTTAACGAATCAAGTGTAGGTACGGCGGGTAAGGGGTGTCAACGAGAAGGCGCTCTTAAGCGAGGATGTTCACGCGTCGGGATGATCAATTCCCATGACGGATGAGACACCTGGTTCACATTTGTTAACGATTCCGACCCCGGCCCGATCTTTAGTTTCGACACACTGCGGTTTGCAAGTAAATGGCGAATCTCGGGTTTTATTCTTTGGGCCAGTGAGTTGGCCTCTGTCGAGCTCCACACCCGCGATCTCCCAACGGAGACCGGGTTTGAATGACTTCCCAGAAGATCAGGTCAGCCAAAGAACGTCATACGGTAAGTCCAGCGTGCTCCGGCAGCCCAAGCATCAGGTTCATATTCTGAATCGCCGCACCGGACGCGCCCTTGCCCAGATTGTCTATTTGGATAATCAGCAAGACATGACCCAGGATGTTCGGGACCACCGAGATGTCCAGACCGTCGTTGTCGTTGCGAACCTGGGGATCGAACGCCGGGTCGGAGTAGGCGAGTGCGTCGTGTAAAGACACAACGTTCACCAGCGGCTCGTCGGCATAGCGTTCGCTCAGAATGTTCCATATGGTCTCGGGCGAGGCGTTTTTCTGAATTACCGACTTGTGAAGAGGAATTTCAACTCGCATCCCCTTTAGAAAAGGGCCGACAGCTGGCATAAACTGAGGCTCGTATGTAAGTCCCGAGTACTCCTTCATCTCCGGAACATGCTTGTGTGCTGTGTGGAGTGCGTACGGAGATTCAAAAGGAAGACCAGTTAGATCAGGCTGTCCGCCTTCCCATTTTGCGATCAAATTCTTGCCGCCGCCGGAGTATCCGGACAGGGCATGGATCGTGATTGGAGCGTCCTTTGACAGGATGCCCGTCTCGGTCAACGGTCGGACACAAAGAATGACCCCGGTCGGGTAACAACCTGGATTCGACACCGTGTCTGATTGACGTACCGCGTCACGCTGTCCGCGACCCATTTCTGGCAGCCCGTAAACCCAGCCATCAGCGACACGGTGCGCGGTTGAAGGATCGACGATCTTTGTATCACTATCGGCAGCCCATCGCGCGGCTTCTACCGCCGCATCGTCTGGCAAGCACAGGATCGCGAGGTCGGAATTCACGAGCGCCTCGCGTCGTTCATCAACATTTCGACGGAGATCTTTGTCCACCACGACCACATCGATGTCGTCGCGCGGTTCAAGCCGTTCACGGATCCTGAGACCTGTGGTGCCGTACGAACCGTCTATAAATATCTTTGAGATTGCCATCGTGCCTGTCGCGCCCGCGTGCTAAATCCATACCGTCCTGAGGGCTAATTGTGCCATGTGTAGGGCCGTCTAGTGAAGTTAAGTATTGTCGTGAGGCCGCCGATTTTCCCTCGGTCAGCCTTATACTCGAAGCAATCGTGACACGTGAACTGAGAATCGTTCGACCATGAAGATTGTCATCAAACTTTTCGCCGGACTCCGTGATAGAGCGGGGATTGGCGATCTCTCCGTCGAGCTGCCATCCGGAGCGACAGTGCAGGACGCCATCGACACGGCCCAGCACAACGCCCCGAAGGAATGGACCGCACCGACCAGCCTCATGGCGGCGGTCAACAATGAGTACGTGAAATTCGACGCCGTACTGTCCGACGGTGACGAACTGGCCCTGATACCACCTGTGAGCGGAGGGTAGTTCAGATTGCCGGTTCTTCTAGGGGGAGAGGGTGTGGCGAGCAAGAAGACTTATCAGGTCAGCCCGTCGGAATAATTGCTACACACGGACTGTCAGGAAGCTACGCTGCAATAAGACCGACGCGGGAATGTTGCTTTGGTCTCGACTCGGTAATGGCTGTTTCGCGGGCACAAACTTTCGAGACGAGATCCTCGGGCAAGGTTACGTGGTCGATTTTTGCAATGAAAAAAACCATCTAATAATTCACATGGACGGTTCCCAACACATGCACCCCCTCCCTCTGGGAGAGGAAGTGATGTATGTGTTGGCGCATATCACTCGCTTTCGCCGATAACAAAGTAAAATTCAGATGCATCATGATTATCATCACAAAACATCCACTCGAGCCGAACACCCTCACAGACGCCGTCCGTGACGACATTGATGGCGCCGTAATCACGTTTGAGGGCGTCACTCGCAACCACAACGATGGGCGAGGCGTCGAGTATTTGGAGTACGAGGCGTACAGGCCGATGGCGGACGAGAAGCTCCAGGAGTTGATCGACGAAATCAAGGATCGATGGGAGATCGATAAGGTCGCCGTGGCGCACCGCATCGGACGCGTAGATATCGGCGAACTGAGCCTGGTCATTGCCGTTTCCGCCGCGCACCGACGTCCAGCTTTTGAAGCGACTCTACACTTCGTCGACCGTCTTAAAGAGGTCGTTCCAATATGGAAGAAAGAGTACTTCGAGGGCGGAGAAGTCTGGATAGGCGACCCTGGATCCGAGCGAACAACGGCCTGAAGACGAGAACCCCTCAGAGTCGGACAGCGGCCCGCCCAACGCCCGGAGTTGGAGAACTTCATGGGGTATTAGCACAACGCCGTGCTGTCGTTTTAAGACCGCAAGCGAGGAATCTTGCAGAGCGTCTTAAATTTGAGGCCGGATCTCGAACTTAGCGTTTATTCGAACCTAACTGCCCAACCCGTGTGTACTCATGAGACCACAGGTAATTGAGAGCAGTATTCCCATAACCACACATGGATGGACGCAAACTCGGGAGATTCTTAGCCCAAGGGGTAATAAGGACAGCACACTCATAACCACATACCCAAATACGTGACATGTTCGCGTGTTATTGCCAAGCATTTGCCGTTTCCTGGATTTCTACCTGACTGTGAATGATGGGGCATGCAGCAGATGGTAGAAGGAAATCTAGGCACTCCAAACTCTGTACCTAACATGCTCTTCGACCACCCTAAAATAATTGCGCGCCCAACTAGGCGTGGGTATAGTTCTAGGCAGGGCTTAACTACCGCGGAGGGGTCGCATAGAGGCCTAGTGCGCCGGTTTGCTAAACCGGTAAGGGGTGTCAAGCCCCTTCGAGGGTTCGAATCCCTCTCCCTCCGCCACGTATTTCATATCAATTCAGGGCCCGCTCTTTATGACCACTTATCACATCTGGACAGTCGGCTGTCAGATGAACAAGGCTGATTCTGAACGGCTCGCGAGCGGGTTCGAACAGCTTGGCCTGTCTGAGTGCGACGACGCCCGAGGGGCTGATGTAGTCGTGCTCAACACCTGCGTCGTGCGCCAGAGTTCTGAAGACCGTGCGACCGGGCTGCTTGGTGATCTCAAAAAGGCCAAAGATATCTATCCGGACCGCCGTATAGCGGTCATGGGTTGTATGGTCGGACCCAAAAGCGACGAACTCAGCCGTCGGTTCCCTCAGGTGGATGCATGGGCGCGCCCGCAACAGTTCCGGCCAATCCTTGAGATGGCAGGCGAGGCCATAGGCATCGATCCCGACGGATGTATTCAAGAACTTCTGCCCGCCGATCCGAAAGTCTCGACCTTCATCCCGATCATTCACGGCTGTGACAAGTTTTGCAGCTTCTGCATAATTCCTTATCGACGTGGCCGAGAGGTCAGTCGTTCGGTTGAAGAACTTGTCCACGAGACCGAGATGCTCGTGAGCCGAGGCGTTCGAGAGGTCACACTGCTCGGACAGAATGTAGATTCGTATGGGCACGACCTCGATCCGGCTCATGATCTGGCGGACCTGATGTATGCCATCAACGAAGTGAACGGACTGGATCGCATCCGGTTCTTGACATCCCACCCGAGTGACATGTCGGAGAAGATTATCCGCGCCGTCGGCGAGCTGCCGAAGGTGTGCGAGAACATCAATTTGCCGTTTCAGGCGGGCGATGACGTGATCCTGGAACGGATGCGTCGTGGATATACACGAGATGAGTACCTTCGGAAGATCGACGAGATCCGGACAATCATCCCGGATGTCGCCATGGTTACGGACGTGATCGTGGGTTTCTCTGGAGAAACAGAAAGACAGTTTGCAAATACTCTCGATATCCTCACGCGGGTGCGGTTCGATAAGGTTCATTCAGCCGCATACTCTGTCAGGCCGGGTACTATTGCCGATCGTCAGCACCCCGATACCGTCTCGATCGAGGAAAAGAAGCGTCGCCTGGGTGAGTTGAACGAGCTACAGGAAACGATCTGTACCGAGATCAACGCCGGCCTCGTAGACCGGGAATTCGATGTCCTCATCGACGGGCATTCAAAGGCAAGGTTCACGGGACGCACAAGAACGGATAAACTTGTCCACCTAGAAAACTCTGAGACGCTCGAGACTCGTATAGGCGGATTCGCCAGTGTGCGAATTACCGAGACCACTCCTTGGTCGTTACAAGGAAAGGTGTCGGCGGCTGAAATGCTGGCTGCGGGAGATCGACTGAGGGTATATCCAGCATGACTACCGGCTCACGACAGATCGTAATTCCGATTACAGAACTGGAGCAGTCAGCCTTCTGTAAAACAGATGGCAACCTGCGGACTCTGACCTTGGAAGAGGAATTCCAGGCAGGCGTCAGATGGCAGAAGGTGCCAATTAGGTACCTCAAGATGACGCCAGAAGAAGTTAACGATGGCATCGTCAACGCACGTGAAGTGCTGGGCGATCAGGTCATCCTCCTGGGCCATCACTACCAGCGTGAAGATGTTTTTAAGTACGCAGACTTCTCTGGAGACTCGTACAAACTCTCTCGTCTGGCATCCGAGCAAAAAGACGCCGAGTACATCATTTTTTGTGGCGTTCATTTCATGGCAGAGACCGCAGACGTACTGAGCGGTCCGCAACAGACGGTAATTCTTCCGAACATGGCTGCCGGTTGCTCTATGGCTGATATGGCTCAGACGGAAGACGTTGAGGATGCGTGGGAAGACCTAGCGTCCGTCCTCGGAGACGAAGACGAAATCGTCCCGATCACCTACATGAATTCAACGGCGGATATCAAGGCACTGTGCGGCCGCAATGGCGGTATCGTCTGCACCTCAAGCAACGCCGATCTGACGTTTGACTGGGCGTTTGAGCGCAGTAAGCGCATCCTTTTCCTCCCGGACCAACACCTTGGCCGCAATACGGCGCTCAAGATGGGTATCCCTGAAGACGAAATTATTGTCTGGAATCCGTATGCCCCGATGGGCGGTCACTCTCCGGAAGTGATTCGGCGAGCTAGTGTGATCCTATGGCAGGGTCATTGCTCGGTACACACGAGGTTTACCTCACAGCAAATCCAGGAATCCCGCGACAAGTATCCGGATGTGAATGTCATCGTTCACCCGGAGTGCACACGAGAGGCCGTGGACGCCGCCGATTACGTCGGTTCGACCGAGTACATCGTCAAGATGATTTCGGAGGCGCCCGCCGGATCTGTTTGGGCGATCGGAACAGAAATCAACCTGGTCAATCGGCTCGCCAAGGAAAACCCTGACAAGACGGTTTTCTGCCTGGATCCGATCGTGTGCCCTTGCGCCACAATGTACCGGATCCATCCTGCGTACTTGCTCTGGGTCCTGGACGGCCTTATGGCCGGCCTGGTGATCAACCCTATCAAGGTGGACGGACAGACGGCGATCGACTCCCGGGTTGCACTCCAGCGAATGCTGGACGTAGCGGGCTAGAAGTCCTCAGTGAATAGCTGTGGAGACCTTACCGGGGGCTTCCCGTACGCAGCGATTGACGATGTGATCGACCGTGCTCTGCGTGAAGACCTGGGCCTTGGCGACGCCACGACCGACGCCTTGATCCCTTCGGAGCTTCTCGGCGCAGCTAACCTGGTGGCGCGTTCTCCGGGTGTGCTGGCCGGCGTACAGGTCGCATGCGAGGTATTTCGTCGTGTGGCCACGAGCATCGAAGCAGAGCCGCTTGTGGAGGACGGCTCTCGACTTGAGCGGGGTCAGGTGATAGCCCGGATATCTGGTTCAATGGCCGGCATTCTGAAGGCAGAACGAACTGCACTCAATCTTCTTCAGCGCATGAGCGGCATCGCAACCATGACGGCCGAGCTTGTGGACGCCGTAAAAGGGACTAACACCCGGATTATAGACACACGCAAAACGGCTCCTGGTCTGCGCGCTCTCGACAAGTACTCAGTCACAGCAGGCGGTGGCACGAATCACCGTTTCAATCTTGGCGATCTTGTGCTCATCAAGGACAACCACCTTGAGACGCTTGCCGCGGAAGGACTTGGCATTGCGGACGTGGTTCGCCTCGCCCGCCAGAACGCCCGCCATAACCTTCGGATAGAGGTTGAGGTCGAGACGGTCGATCAGGCAGGCGAGGCGCTTGCAGGGGGAGCGGACATCATCCTGCTTGACAATATGTCGCCGGACGAGATGAGCAGGGCGGTGACTTTGGTGGCGGGTCGAGCGCTCACCGAGGCATCGGGCGACATCAGCATGGCGACCGTACGAGCGGCCGCCGAATCCGGAGTCGATCTGATCTCGGTAGGTGCGCTAACTCACTCCGTAAAAGCGCTAAATATCGCCCTCGACTATCAGACTTGATAGCCAGCCTGTAGGTTCATCGCGCGTTCTCCTGCAATCGAGGTGTGATTGTCACAACCGGAATAAGAGTGAGCGTCGCCCCCACAGGGTTGCCCAATATTCCTTATCCACGCGCCGCCTTCATGCGCGCCAGCGCTGACCCGTAGATAGCGTCCGGCCGCAGGATCATGGCGACTCGCTTGTCATCATCCACGAGCTTGTCGTACTCGTCCCAATTAGCGCTACGCCTACGAGTGGTTGCGCTGAAGATGTTTTGACGGGCCCGCCGCAACTCCTCCGGATCGGTGTTTCCTGAATGTTGCATCTCCATGGTGCCCTCGAACACGAGGAATCCGGACCACCAGTCCTCATGAGAGACCAGGACCGAGCTGCGAGGGTCTCTGAGAAGATTCTTGAACTTGATCCGAGTCTCCGTGATCGAGATACCTACGCCGCCATCACGCGGGTAGACCGTGACGATGCTGAGCTGCGGCATTCCGTTGCGCCGGAATGTCGTCATCACGCCCTGCGGGTTGTCGTGGATGAACTGTTCGATATGTGGATCTAGTTGCATCGTGCAAGTACTCCCGACCTTGTGTTGAGTAAAGTAACGCTCTAGCCCCGTCTTGGCGTTTTCCGGTCGGCCGTGTCGAGGATGAACGTCGCCGGCCCATCGTTTGCCAACTCCACCAGCATCTTTGCACCGAATACGCCCGTTTCAACCCGTAAGCCGGTCTCTTTGAACGCGTCGACCACTTGGTTAAAAAGTGGCTCAGAAATCGCTCCTGGAGCGGCCTCTGTGAAGCCCGGTCGACGGCCCTTTCTAGTCGATGCGTACAGCGTGAACTGGCTGACAAGCAGGATGTCGGCATTAACGTCCAACGCCGATCGTTCGAATTCGATATTCTCGTCATCGCCGTGAAAGATCCGCAGGTTGGTGATCTTGTCCCGGAGATAGGTCACTTCCTCCGGCCCATCGTCATGAGTAATCCCTATCAAGATAGCCAGTCCTACCCTGGCATTTCCGGTCACAGCGCCGTCCACGGTCACGGACGCACTACTGACGCGTTGGACAACAGCTCGCAAAGGCCCCCCTCTTCACTGGATTAACGATGAGACATCATGTTATCCCGAAATAAAAGGGGCTAATTAATGCCCGCGAGAATGCTGTAGGGAGATTGCTTCGCCTGCGCAGTAATCCGGCAGCCTGCGAAAATCGGGTTAAAGGATTCTCCACTTTCGGTCGGGAGAGAGAGGCCTGTCTCTTGAAAAACGCCGGCGTCTAACCGCATTATTGAAATGATCGGGTCCGTTGCGGACCTCAGTGTGTTAGCGATACACGCCCCTACGGTTGTGATCGCGACCCGGACGGAGAAAGGCCAGTTCTCACGACACTGCAGTTGGCCCATTCTACGTAGAGGAAGAAGTGGCCTTTGGGGTGTTCTTGGAGTCGCTAGACGACGACCCGCTCTTCGGTTCCGACTTGTCCGACTTGGAACTCTTCGAACCGGAGTCCGACTTCTTTTCAGACTTGGGCTCCGACTTCTTCTCGTCCTTGGACTCAGATTTGGACTCAGATTTCGACCCGTTTTCGGAAGAGTCCGAACCCGAGCCAACGTCTGAAGCGCCGTTCGACGCCCGATTGTCGGTCACGTAAAAACCGCTGCCTTTGAAGTGCACGGCGATAGGCGACAGCAGCCGCTTGGCCTCCACATTACAAACCGGGCACACAGTTATCGAATCATCGGTGTAACTCTTGGACACCTCAAATGTGTCGTTCTCACAGGCGTTGTCTGCGCACCGATAGTCGTACCTGGGCAATGGGGCCTCCGGGGGTCGCTAATCCCACTCGTCATACGTAGATGGGATCGCGAAAAGCGAGCGCCGATCTGGCACTCGCGTTCATAAGCTGGTGTTCAAAATTTAGCATCGCGGTCAAATGGTGTCAAACGTAGCGTCACTTGATCCGATGGATAATTAAATTGTCGACACACAGTTCAACTGGTCGTTGGTGGGGTGTTTTGTGTCGCGTCCTGGAACCCACGCATCCATCGTTCCGACACATCAACTAGAGACAGGTCAACTAGATCACCGATGACGAGCCGGTCTCCACCGGTCGTCCCGAGCCGTAACAAAGGTGCGCCTGCGTTTACGACAACCCGTTCCAACTCGCCCGTTTGATCGGCAGTCACCGTCACAATGATGCGTGACTGCGCCTCCCCGAAGAGCGCTGCGTCCCATCGCCTCCCCGGATTGAGGTCAACGGTAACCCCTCTTTTTCCAAGAATCGCCGCCTCTGCCAGCGCGACCGCAAGGCCGCCCTCGGACACGTCGTGAGCCGATTGCACAATCCCGGCGACGATTCCGTCGCGACACGCTTGCTGCGTTTTCACTTCCAGATCGAGATCAAGCCAAGGTTGCCCCTCAACCTTGCCGAGGATCACATCCTGATACTCACTTCCGGCAAGTGTCGAAGGATCGCCTTGAAGAGACGCTGAGCCAATGAGATAAACAACATCGCCATCTCCAGCAAACCCGGCCGACGCATGTTTCCGGACATCATCCAAGAGGCCCATAGCGCCGATCACGGGCGTCGGGTAGATCGCACCACCGGGCGCTTCGTTATACAGGCTGACGTTGCCGCTAATAACAGGAATGTCGAACGCCTCACACGCTTTCTTGATCCCTGCAACCGCCTGCCTAAGTTGATACTGGCCGTCTAGAGTCTCCGGGCTGCCGAAGTTGAGGCAGTCGGTAATCGCAACGGGAAGACCGCCGGTTGCTGACACGTTCCTGCAAGCCTCTGCGACCGCTATCTGGCCGCCTATGTAAGGGTCTAGGTAACAGAGCCGACCGTTGCCGTCCGTGGAAAGAGAAATACCGCGTTTACTGCCCTTCAGTCGCATCACCGCGGCGTCTCCGCCAGGAGCCACAACCGTGTTCGTCTGCACCTGATGATCGTACTGCCTGAATACCGGCAGTTTGGAGGCGATATTCGGAGTCGCCAGCATCTTCAAAAGCAGGTCCGATGGCGAGTCGTTCGGGATTGGGATGGCGTCAAGGTCGGCCGCCTGCAAGTTTATTATCCAGGCCGGCTTTGGTGGGTCGAACTCGTATTCGGGCGGGTCGGTGAGCACCTTTATCTGCGTCTCGGATAGGACCTCGTCGCCGTCCAAAATCACAACCGAATCCCCGGCCACGAACTCGCCGATCCGGGTTGCGTCGAGGTCCCACTTACGGAACACGGTTTCTACCTCGTGCTCACGCCCCGGTTTGACAGCAAGCAGCATGCGCTCCTGCGATTCAGACAGCATCACTTCGTAAGGTGTCATACCCTCCTCGCGACGGGGGACAACAGACACGTCAAGACGTAGCCCCATGTCGCTACGTTCGGCCATCTCGATAGCGCCACTCGTGATTCCAGCCGCGCCACAATCCTGTAACCCGACCACGCTATCGAGTTGAATCACCTCCATGCAGGCCTCGATAAGGACCTTCTCAAGAAACGGATTTCCGACCTGTACGGCGGACCGAAGTTCGTTCTGTTCTTCAAAAGTACGGGAGGCCAGGCCGGAAGCACCATGAATCCCATCACGGCCCGTATCGGAGCCGACTAGCAGCAGCAAATCTCCAGGCTCTTCGGCCCGGGCGGACATGATTAATCCATCCTCGACCAGCCCAACACACATGGCGTTCACAAGCGGATTGCCGTCGTAACATGAGGCGAACACGACCTCGCCACCTATATTTGGGATGCCGAGGCAGTTTCCGTAAAAAGAGATTCCGCCTACGACGCCGTCCAGCAGATAACGGTTACGGGCGCTGTCGGGTTTGCCAAAACGCAATGAGTTCAACAGCGCAATCGGGCGAGCACCCATCGCAAAGATGTCCCGCACAATGCCGCCGACACCTGTCGCCGCGCCTTCACGTGGCTCTATAGCCGAAGGGTGATTGTGGGATTCGATCTTCATCGCGATCGCCATCCCGTCACCGATGTCCAGAACACCAGCGTTCTCGGTGCCGAGTGTGGTGAGCAATCGGTCGCTATCCCCAGGCAGTGTCCGGAGAAGCGGTTTCGAGTGCTTGTAGCCACAA
>JAAZYK010000031.1 GCA_014239685.1 Dehalococcoidia bacterium
CCGATCGCAGCGCACATGAGTCTCCAGGGCGGGTTGCTGTTAAGGCCCGCAGCCGTCGTAAGTATCACGGTGGAGAACGAGGCCGGCGGCATGCTTAGCATCGATGGATTTGTAGATCGAGTAATCGCCGTTGGCACCACCGTTCAGGTCGAGACAAGCGAGTTTCAGGCAAGATTCCTCCGCAAGCACCCACCCGCAGCTTTCTACCAGTCTCTGACCCGGCGACTGGGGATGCGTCAAGGAGCCATGACGCGTGAGGGCAGCGATGACGAGGAACGCCCCGATAACGCCGGTCACTGAGTTAATATTTAACCGATGCTGACCACTACAACCGTCGTTTCCCGACAGGTATACAACGACCACCGAGTAAAAATGCGTGTGGACACTATCCAACTGGGAAACCGTCCGGCACTCGAACGGGGTGTGGTTGAACAATCCGACTCGGTCGTCGTGATACCGGTAACGGACGATGGATACGTGCTGTTGGTCAAACAGTGGCGCCATGCGGTGCAGTCCGTCCTACTTGAAGCGCCCGCCGGACACATCGATCCTGGAGAAGAGCCGAGGGACGCCGCCTTTCGCGAACTTCAGGAAGAGGCAGGGCACACGGCGACACACCTGGAGCCGCTGCCCGGTTTCTGGGTGGCCCCAAGTATCTCTACCGAGTACATGCATGGATTTATCGCGACCGGGCTCACGACATCCTCTCTCCCACAAGACGAAGATGAGGACGTTGAACTCGCCAAGACACCGATTTCAGATATTCCTGATCTGATACGCGCAGGCAAGATAGTCGACTCGAAAAGTATCGCTGCACTGCTGTCCGCGTTATACCTTTGTCCGGAATTGATGATTTCAGAGTGAATACGGAATTTAAACTACCTGTCCTGTCTGACAAATCGCTTAACAAACACGCGCCCTGGCGGGCGCTTACTGAACTACATGCCGCCGCAAGCAAGAGGTAACGGATGTACGAACACGACGTTCTAATAATCGGCGCCGGTCTTGCCGGGCTAAGAGCCTCGATAGAGGCCGCCCGGATGGGTGTGGATGCTGCGGTGATCACCAAGGTGCATCCAATTCGCAGCCACTCAAACGCTGCGCAGGGTGGAATCAATGCGCCGATGACTGACCGCGGGGATGATTGGGAAGGCCACGCCCTGGACACCATAAAAGGCAGCGACTACCTCGCTGACCAGGACGCTGTTGAGTTGATGTCGCGCGAGGCCGGCGATGCCATCATCGAGCTGGAACATATGGGTGTGATCTTCAGCCGTAATGAAGAGGGACAGCTCGGAGCCCGTCGCTTCGGAGGCCAAAAGGTCGCCCGAACCTTTTACGTTGGAGCCATTACGGGCTCGGCGATGCTGCAAGTCCTCTACGAGCAGGCGATCAAACACGATGTGAACTTCTATGAAGAGTGGTTCGTCTCTAACCTCATCGTCGAAGACGGAGTGTGTCATGGCGTGATGGCGATGGACATCCACACCGGTGAGTTGCAAATGATCAGGGCGAAAGCCGTGATAATGGCTACCGGTGGAGCAGGGAGGGTGTTTGAGCCGTCTACCAACGCTCTGATCTGCACGGGCGAGGGATTGGGACTGGCCTACAGGGCCGGCGCCCCTCTTATGGACATGGAGATGATCCAGTACCACCCGACGACCCTTGCGGGATCAGGAATTCTCCTATCCGAAGCCGCCCGGGGTGAAGGCGCATACCTTCTTAATGCAGAAGGTGAGCGATTCATGAAAACCTACGCCCCCGACTACCTGGAACTCGCTTCACGGGACGTCGTCTCACGGTCCGAACAGACCGAGATCAATGAGGGTCGTGGGATCGACGGCAATATACATCTCGATCTGCGCCACCTCGGACGGACCTTCATCGAAGAACGTCTCGGTTACTTGCAAGAAGTTGCATTGGAATTCGTCGGGATCGACCTCGCAGAAGCGTCGATTCCGATTCGTCCTGGTATGCACTACATCATGGGCGGGATCAAGACCGACACAAACGGCGCTACCGAGGTTCCTGGACTCTACGCAGCGGGCGAAACGGCAAATGTATCGGTCCACGGTGGAAACCGGCTTGGCGCAAACTCCCTCCTGGACACGATCGTATTTGGGCGCCGAACGGCGATAGCCGCAGCAGAATTCGCCAAGGGCGCTGAGAGACACTCTTCAGACGAGTCAATGCTGGCATCCGAAAAGGCTCGCTACCAAGCCTTATTAGACCGACCCGCCGATCTCCGATCTGCGGGAATACGGCGTGAGATGGGCGAAAGTATGGTAGCTGGAATCGGAGTCTTTAGAGACCAGAAGAGCATCGACGCCGCTACCGCGACGGTCAAAGAGTTGCGATCTCTATACGGACGAGTGGCAGTGGACAACAAGGGCAAGGTTTTCAACACAGACATCATGGCCGCCATCGAGCTCGACTACATGCTCGACGTCGCTCACGCAATTTGCGCCGGGGCTGATGCGCGGAAAGAAAGCCGGGGCGCTCACTACCGTACCGATATGCCAGATAGGGACGACGAAAACTGGCTGAAGCACACCCTCGTTTACAAAGACGGCGAAGGCTCCCGGGTCGAGACACTCGACGTCACGATCACGAACTGGACGCCGATTGAAAGGGTCTACTAGATGGAGCAGAAGCTGCGCGTAAAGCGCTACGATCCCGAGAACCCGGGGGCAGCCGGGTATCAGGACTACACCGTCGAGGTGACCGACACCACGACAGTTCTCGATGCGCTTCTCACGATTCGTGAGGATATGGACGGAACATTGTCGATGCGCTGTTCTTGCCGCGCCTCGATCTGTGGGTCATGCGCTATGCGCGTGGACGGGCAGGCGAAATTGGTCTGCAAAACCCGGATTAGTTCCGTTGCGCCAAACGGAGAGACGGTTACGATCGACCCGGTCGGCAACATGCCGGTTATCAAGGATCTGGTCGTAGAGTTCAAGCCGTTCTGGGACAAAATGCGCGCCGTAACACCATACCTTCAACCCGAGGGCGACGTTCCGAAAGCGGAATACTTCGCATCAGACGAAGATATGGTCCACCTTGTGGGTGTCGTGAACTGCATCCAGTGTGGCGCCTGCGTATCAGACTGCACTGTGCTAGAAGTGGACGACAGTTTCCTTGGCCCGGCCGCACTCGCAAAGGCCTACAGATTTGTGAAGGACCCCAGAGACGGCCATCAGAAAGACCGGCTTGAGGACTTGAACAAACCCTCAGGCGTTTGGGACTGCACACGCTGCATGCAGTGCGTGGAGGTCTGCCCGAAGGATGTCGATCCAATGGGACGCATCATGGTGATGCGTGACATGGCCATGGAGACCGGGTTCAACAACACATCTGGATCACGGCACACAGAGTCGTTTGCCAAGTCGGTCAAGAAGAACGGCCGGCTGGATGAGATGAAACTCGCCGTAGACAGCATGGGCAAGTTCAACATCCCGGCGCTTCTCGATTCCGCACCCGTGGGACTCAGGGCTATGCGGAAAGGCAAATTCCCGTGGAAAGGTCACAAATCTTCTGAGCCGGACAAGGTGAAGCAGGTCTTTGAAAAAATCGAGGGAAAGTAAATGAAGTACGCCTTCTACCCTGGATGTGTCGCAAGAGGCGGCACGCCAGAACTTATGGTGTCAGCGAACGCTGTGATGGATCGCCTCGGTATTGAACGCGAGGAGATTGTGTCTGCGGCCTGTACCGGTGCCGGCGTTCTTCAGGAACGAAACCAGAAGCTGGGCGATGCTCTTAACGTCCGCACCTTCGCTCTCGCAGAGAAGATGGGCTTGCCGATCATGACGATCTGCAGCACCTGCCAGGGGGTAATGTCCCAAGCCAACCGACGGGTCCTACGGGATCCCGAGTACCTGGCCGAGATCAACGAGGTTCTCGCCGAAGAAGGCCTGCACTACAAGGGAACGACCGTCATAAAGCACTTCTTGTGGGTCCTGGTTGAAGAGATCGGTATCCAGGAACTCCAGAAGACGTTCACAAAAGAGCTGTCTGGGATGAAGTTCGCTCCTTTCTATGGCTGCTACATCGTCCGGCCGAGCGATGCGCTGGGATTCGACGAGCACCCGGAGCGCCAAACCTCGCTCGAGACGGTGATCGAATCTACCGGCGCCGTTGCGGTGGAGAACGACGGTAAAACAAAGTGCTGTGGCCTGCCGATACTGCTGATCAACCAGAGCAATGCCATCCAGATGGTTTCCAACCACACAGGAGAAGCGAAGGACCTAGGTGCGGACGCCATGGTCACCCCATGCCCGCTTTGCCACCTGAACCTGGACGGTTACCAGCCAAAAGCGGCAAAGCGCAGGCCGAGTGGGAAAATTGATCTTCCGATTCTCCACTTGCCACAGATGCTGGGGCTAGCAATGGGAATGCAGCCAAAGGAACTGGGACTCCAACGCCACATCATCTCTACCAAAGAGGTGATCAACAAGGCGGCGGCAGCCCCGGTGGCGGTGAGCTAGTCAGAGTATTACGCGCCTATGCTTCTAGTTAAGTCACGGCGTTGGAATGAGACGAATAAAAGAGGGCGGTCACCGCATGGTGACCGCCCTCTTTGTTATTAATGGCTGTGGGTATGACCGTCCCCGTGGTCGTGGCCATCGCCGCCAGAATGTGTCTCTTCGTAGAGTCCGCCGTCCGGTTCCACATCTACCGGCATTATCTCTTCAGTGAATATGATTTCTCCACCGAAAATGCGGCTGATATCCCCGATGCCTTTCTCCATAGCTCCATGTTGAGACAGGTGCGGTCCGATATGCGCGAGGAGTAACTTCTTGACGCCGGCAGCGGCTGCCATCTCGGCAGCGCCAACTGTTCCACATTGGCCGCCGCCTTCACCCACCGCGTTCATTACGTCCTGGTCATCCCAACACATACACACGAGCGCATCAGCACCCTTCGCCAGGTCGATGACCGACTGACACGGCTGTGTGTCGCCTGTGAACACCACCGATCCGCTGGTAGTGTCCATGCGGTATGCCAGCGAATCCAGGTAAGGCTGCACATGCTCCGCTGGTGCCGAAGTGACCTCCCATTTCTTGGTAGTCAACACGGTCCCAACGCCCACGTCACGGGCATCTACATTCGGGGGCTTTCTCGGCAGCTTACCGCCACGATTCACGTATACGGCCTGGCTCAGCGGGTGATTTACACGAGCTTTCCAGTCATGCGTGAACGCTCCGTCCGGGCCGATCAATTTATCCGTTATGGATTCCGTCAACGTTGGGCCAAACACCTTCAGATCGTTCTCTTTACCGATGCTCTGGTCCCATCGAGTGAGCAAAAAACACGGATAGTCCACATCATGGTCGAAGTGGTGATGCGTAAAAAAGAGGTTGTCAATCTGCGTAGGAAACATGCCCGCCTGGACCAATTTGTGTGTCGCCGCCGGGCCGCAATCGAACATGATGAACTCGCCATCAACTTCCACTACGTACGCGGTTCCAAAACGGGTAGGAGTAGGTGTTGGTGTACCCGCTCCTAGGACATGAATGCGGGGCATGTCGCCTCCTTGTAACGTTTGTTATTCACGCCCGACGTATTTGTCAATCGGCGCAAGCTATGTATCGACAGTCTGCTCGGTAACCCTGAATCAAGTCCAGTGCATCAGACGCGAAAACGGGGCGGAATAAACCCCACCCCGTTCACTTGTTTCGACAATAATCAAAAGCTACGAGTTAGCGGCCATCACGTCGATGAGTTCTTGGACCGAATCCGCCGATGCCTTGAGCGCTGTGGCCTCTGCGTCGGTAAGGTCGATCTCGATGATCTCCTCAACGCCACCCGCACCCAGCTTTACCGGAACACCAGCATAAAGCCCCGAGATCCCGTACTCACCTTCGAGATACGCGGCACACGGAAGTATCTCTTTCCGGTCTCCGAGAATGGCTTCAACCATCTGCACTGCGGCGGCCGAAGGAGCATAGTAGGCGGAGCCAGTCTTCAGGTAGTTGACGATCTCTGCGCCGCCGTCACGGGTCCGCTGCACGATCTCTTCAAGTCGACCTGCTTCGATCATCTCGGTGACGGGCTTACCGCCGACCGTCGTTGTGCCGAGCAACGGAACCATGGAGTCACCGTGGCCGCCAAGCACGTATGCCGAGACGTTGGTCACAGAGACGTTTAGTTCTTGCGCTAGAAATGTCCGGAACCTTGATGTGTCCAGGATCCCGGCCATGCCGACTACGCGTTCTTTCGGGAACCCGCTGACCTCGTAGGCCTTCTGGACCATTGCATCAAGCGGGTTCGAAACAATAACAAGGATGGCGTCCGGAGAGTGTTTAACCACTTCCGTCACAACCGATGTCATGATATTCATGTTGGTGAGCAGCAGGTCATCGCGACTCATGCCGGGACGCCTTGCAATGCCCGCCGTGATCACAACAACGTCGGAAGCCGCAGACGGCTCGTAGTCGTTCGAACCTATCACGCTTACGTCTGCGCCGGATACGGGTGTGCTCTCGGCCATGTCCAGCGCCTTGCCCTGCGGCAAGCCTTCAACGACATCAACAAGCACGACATCCGCAAGCGCCTTGTCTACGATTCTTTGTGCCGTAGTGGCGCCCACATTTCCCGCGCCTACTACCGTTACTTTACTCCGCAACTCTCGTTATTCCTCTCAATATTTCGTTATTCGATTCCCTAGTGATTGCCTTCGCCCTCGGTGCCTGATTATGCCGGTGGGAATTTTTACAGAGGGATGTTCCCATGCTTTTTCGCAGGCATTGAATCCGTCTTGTTACGCAGCATTTTCAGCGCAGCAATAATCTTCGGTCGGGTATCTATCGGATCAATTACGTCGTCCAGATAACCACGATTTGCAGCGACATAAGGATTGGAGAATCGCTCTTCGTAATCTGCAATCAACTCTTTTCGTTTGGCCTCAGGGTCGTCGGCTCCCGAGATATCTCTACGGCCAATTACAGCCACCGCGCCTTCCGCACCCATGACTGCGATCTCCGCAGAGGGCCATGCGTAGTTGATATCACCGCGCAGATGCTTGCTGCTCATCACTATGTAGGCTCCGCCGTACGCCTTCCGGGTTACGACAGTCACCTTGGGCACCGTCGCCTCGACGTATGCGTAAAGCAGTTTGGCCCCACGCCGGATTATTCCGCCGTGTTCCTGTGCCGTACCGGGCATAAAACCGGGCGTGTCCACAAGCGTCACAATCGGGATGTTGAATGCGTCACAGAATCGGATGAATCTCGCAGCCTTTTCAGAAGCATTGATGTCCAGAACTCCAGCGTTAGCTGCCGGTTGCTGGGCGACGATGCCAATAGATTCGCCATTCATACGGGCAAACCCGATCAGGATATTCGGCGCGTACATCGCCTGGACCTCAAAAAACTCGCCGTCATCAACGATCGGCCTGATCACATCCAGCATGCTGTACGGCTGGTTGGGATTGTCAGGCACAACCGTAGCCAGCGATTCATCTCTGCGGCCGGGATCATCCGTGGTTTCGGAGCGAGGCGTGCTCTCGACGTTGTTGGAGGGCAGGAAGGAAAGAAGTTTTCGGACCGACAGGAAGCAGTTCTGTTCGTCCGGGGAGACAAAGTGGGCAACTCCGCTGATGCCCGCATGTGTTTGCGCTCCACCAAGGTCCTCCAGGGACACGTCCTCTCCTGTTACAGCCTTCACAACCCCGGGTCCCGTGATGTACATCTGGCCAATGCCATCGATCATGAAAATAAAGTCGGTAATAGCAGGGGAGTAGACCGCGCCTCCGGCCGTTGGGCCGGCGATGACGGTGATCTGGGGAATCACCCCGGAAGACAGAACGTTACGCGTGAATACCTCACCATACCCGGCAAGCGATGTCACACCTTCCTGAATCCGTGCGCCCCCGGAATCGTTGACCCCAACAATCGGAGCGCCAATACGCGCGGCGTGATCCATGATTTTTGAGATCTTCATCCCGGCGACTTCCGACAACGAACCGCCAAGGACCGTGAAGTCCTGTGCGTATGCGCAAACGGTACGACCTTCAACTTCGCCATAACCGGTCACTACCGAGTCACTATCAAATCTCTGTTTGTCCAAACCGAGATCAGATGCACGGTGGGTAACGAAGGTGTCTATCTCGTTAAAGGTTCCAGGGTCAAACAGCAGTTCCAGACGCTCGCGGGCCGTTAACTTTCCGCGCTTGCGTTGAGCATCGACGCGTTCCTGGCCACCGCCAAGAAGGGCTTTCTCACGACGATCAGCCAGCACGGTACGCGCGTCTAGAGGCTGCTCTGACTTGGACGATTCAGTATTGGTTGTATCGGTAGAGATTGCTTTGATCCCCGGTGAATTCGCGTGTCGCCACTTCACTTGAAAGCGTAAAACACCGACCCTTTTACCGGGACCGTAAGGTTGACCGCTTTCAAGCCGCAATCGTAGCGCACGCTCAGAGTCGTCGCAATCGAAATCACGATGGTTCCAAGAGATGTGATTTGTTGCCCGGTGATAGCCTATTCGTGGTTCGTGCTTGTACCGATCAGCCGCCTGAATCGCTCCTGAAAGGTACGCATACGCCCGATGCGTCGGGAATTTCACAGAGGATTGCAGCCAGAGTGACTAGTAGTGATGTCAATAACGCCAATCCCCGGGAGCTATTGATGGGCGACCGCAAATTCGTCTGGGGAGCTCGGACTTACGTTATGGGGATCTTGAACGTTACCCCTGACTCATTTTCCGGTGATGGGACCGGTAACGACCTTCAACGGGCCGTGGGTCTGGCGCTTAGTTTAGAGGACGACGGCGCAGACATCATCGACATTGGAGGCGAATCAAGTCGCCCACAATCGGTATACAACAACGCCCACCCGGTGTCGCCGGAAGAAGAGGCACGAAGAGTCATCCCGGTGATCGAGGCTCTGCGTGGTCGGCTGAGTATCCCTATCAGTATCGATACACAGAAGTCGACCGTCGCCAGTCTGGCCGTTATGTCCGGGGCATCGATAGTGAACGACGTATCTATGCTGGGGTCCGACTCTGGCATGGCCGACGTCGTAGCGGGCCTCGATGTGCCGTTGATCATCAATCACACCCGTAGGAGAGCTGTGTATCCATCCGGTGTAGTTACTGAAGTGATCGAAGACTTGCGTCGAACGGCTAAATTAGTTGAAGACGCCGGGCTCACTCCGTCAAAGGTGATCCTTGATCCAGGAATTGGGTTCGGCAAAACCGTCCAGCAGAGCATCGACATGCAGCGTGGCCTGTCGAAACTGGTCGATCTCGGATACCCGGTATTGATTGGAACATCCCGTAAATCCTCCATAGGAAAGGTCCTTGGACTCCCCATGGACCAACGGATCGAAGGAACCGCGGCGACCGTGGCGCTGGCGATCGAACGAGGTGCCGACATTGTGCGCGTGCATGACGTCAAAGAGATGGTGCGCGTGGCCCGTATGAGCGACGCGGTCGTACGTGGCTGGAGCCCGAAGGCGTGACCGACGAACTTATCACCGCATACATCGGGCTCGGTTCCAATCTTGGGTCGCAACACGGGGATCGCGCCCGCCACCTTGAGTTGGCCCTAGACGCGTTGGGTTCGGTGGGAAGTGTGAGCCAGTTGTCGTCGATATACGAAACAGACGCTTGGGACGTGCCGGGCAAGCAGCCTGACTATCTGAACCAGGTTGCGGCGCTTAAGACGGAACTCGGCCCCAGAGCACTTATAGCGGCGATGTTGAAGATCGAGGCTAATATTGGACGGGTACGGACCGAACGATACGGAGCAAGGATCATCGACCTGGACGTCTTACTGTTGGGTGATGTAGTACTAGATGAGACCGGGGTTCAGATTCCGCATCCGAGACTGCATGAGCGAGCGTTTGTCCTAGTCCCTCTGGCTGAGATCGCCCCGAACCTCGTGCATCCTGGCTCCGGTGTGACCATAGAAGAACTTCTTGGCCGTATTGGAAGCGCAGGCGTTAGGTTAGCGAGAATTGGCCGTTAAGGGCTGTCTGCTTCTACCCGGCAACGGCCGTTTCAAAGATCGCCCTGAGCACACCGGCCATCAGGAACACAACCACGCCGCCAAGTAGCAGGGCGTTGTATCCGAATAACCACGAGAGCCGTTGGGTAATCCCAGACCGATTCTCCGGCACAAACCCGGTTTTGCGCAGGCTCCACACCATGTAGAACATCCAGCCGGCGATCACGATCTTGGCACTGAGTACTGTGAAATACGCCACCGTGGCGTCGTCGCCCGTGAGTCGCTCAAACATCAAAATCAGGCCGGTGACAACGATCGTGATAATCGACACGTCCACAAGTTCACGATATGGGCCAACAAAGCGTCCGACTATCGCTCCGACACCGTCCGGGTCTACGCGTTGCGCCGGTCGAACGATCAGCGCAAAGAAAACGCTACCGCCGATCCATGCAACGGCGCCGAGCGCGTGCAACCATCGCACGAGCACGATTAGCCCATCCTTATATTCCCCCACCTCACCTAGCGCGGCGGCAAGAGGAAGCATTGAGAACAACCCGGTCATCATTTCATGGTATCCATACTGCGATTATCTCAGGCCACAGAACCGGTGCGTCCTATTAGATATATTGCGATTTGGGGAGGTCGAAAGGATTCTGGAGGTCCTAGGAGCCAGAGACATCTACCGGAGTGGATGCAGGCGCTATGGTCAAGTCGATAAGCGTTTCCAACGACCCAGCACTCAGGATGCCAGCATGCTTCTTGACGATATTGTGGTCGCTGTCGATGAAGATTGTCGTCGGGAATCCGAGGATCTTGAAGTCACGAACCATCTGGTTCTCGGCATCGGCGCCTGACGGGTACTCGATTCCAAGTTCGTCAAGGAACTCTTGGCCCTCTTCGGCGGAGTCCAAACCCAGAAGTTGGACCCCCAGAAACTGGATTTCATCGGCATGGATTTCGTATGCGGCCTGCAGATCTGGTAACTCCGCACGGCAGGGCGGACATGACGGAAACCAGAAATTCAACACTAAGGGCCTGCCCTCAAGTCGATCCAGGTTAAATACTCCGTGGCTGGGAGTGGACATTTCGAAGTCTGAAGCGTGACCAACAGGTATGGAGGCCGCCCCCATGGTCGCTATGGAATCCTCGACTGGTGGCGAATTCGATTCAGATCCAGCGTTTTCCGCGGTTCCGCACGCGAGGGCGAGTAGCGTCATAGCGGCAATGGCTACCAGTAGCATCCGGCACATGCTGTCCCCTGGGTGCGTTGCAAGCGAATCCCACCTGGCCATGGCAGATTTATCCGCTGAAGAATGTTCCGATTGGATCATATTCCGATGGTCTCCGTGATCGTTCTCAGATCAAATGGCGACATCAACACAGGAATGATCTCCTTTCGATGACGGATACGCCTGTTCGGGGCCACGCGATTTCAATTATTTCCCTCGAACAGGATGTATTAGCCGCGACACGCCTCTCGAAGTTTTTCGAGTTGGTCTTGCAACGCAGCCTTCAAGCCATCGATTGGTACCCGATCTTGAACCATCGTGTCACGGTCACGAATTGTCACAGCGTTGTCCTCTTCGATGGTCTTAAAATCCACCGTCACGCACAGTGGCGTGCCGATCTCGTCCTGCCTCCGGTAACGACGTCCGATACTCTGGGTATCGTCGAACTGGGCATTGAAGTTGGCCCGCACAAGGTCGTAAACCTCACGCGCCTTAGGAACCAATTTCTCGTTACGGGAAAGCGGAAGCACGGCCACGGCCACCGGCGCGATGTCAGGGTGGAAGTGCAACACCGTGCGCTTCTCCTTGCCCTCACCCTCTTCGTCGTATGCATCCGCCATGAACGCCAGTGCAGAACGGTCTGCGCCCATCGCCGGTTCAACCACGTAAGGGACGAAACGTTCTTTTGCGGCGTCGTCAAAGAACGAGAGATCACGACCGCTGCGCTCGATGTGCGCCTTAAGGTCGAAGTCGGTCCGGTTTGAGATCGTCTCGAGCTCGCCCCATCCCCAGGGGAACTCGTAGTCGATATCGGCAGAACCCTTCGAGTAGTGTGGTAACTCGTCGGCCTCATGCTCCCGGACCCGAAGTTTTTCGCCTCGGATACCAAAATTCTTGAACCACTTGTCCGAGAATTCGATCCAGTAACGATGCCACTCCTCATCCGATCCGGGTTTGCAGAAAAATTCCATCTCCATTTGTTCAAATTCACGTGTCCGGAAGATGAAGTTGCCTGGGGTGACCTCGTTCCGGAATGACTTCCCGATCTGCGCTATACCGAACGGGATTCGCTTGCGGGTGGTGGTCTGAACATTATCAAAGTTGATGAAAATACCCTGTGCTGTCTCAGGGCGCAGGTACACGACCGCAGCGTCATCCTCCACCGGGCCCATAAACGTCTTGAAAAGCAAGTTGAATTGACGCGGTTCAGAGAATTTGGCCTCTCCACAGTGCGGGCAATTTTCGCCAACGTGGTCCGCGCGGAATCGACGATGGCAACCGCCGCATTCCACAAGCGGGTCAGAGAAGTTCTCCACGTGCCCGCTCGCCATCCATACCTCAGGACTCTGGAGGATCGCCGAGTCCAACCCGACAATGTCATCTCGGTCACGGACCATCGACTTCCACCACATGTCCTTGACATTACGCTTCAATTCGACGCCCAGTGGCCCAAAGTCCCAGGTGCTGCCAAGTCCGCCGTAGATTTCTGAGGACTGGAAGACAAAACCGCGCCGCTTGGCTAGGCCAACGATTGTTTCTAGATCAGTGTTTTGAATAGTTCGAGTGATCGGTGACATCTTTTTCCCGGGCGCGTCCCTATGAAATATGACTAACGCAAAGAAAGGTGGAGGATCAGGACGCGAATAAAGGGTGACGGCCCCGCTGGCTGCCAGGCCGAGGGATTAGTTTAACGATAGATCGGGCTTGGCGAGTACATATTCGGGTTGTGAATGCGCTAATGGCGTTGACACCAAGTTGGTGGCTACATACATTTCCGACATCTTCAAACTTAAAATGGAGTGAATTATGCCCGAGAGTTCTTTGGGCCAACTGGCCGGTAAGGTTGCCCTTGTAACAGGCGGGGCCCGCGGAATCGGCCTAGGCATAGCGACGGTGCTCGTCGAACGTGGTGCCACTGTAGCGCTATGTGATCTGGCGCAAACCGCCTGCGATAAGGCCGTATCTGACCTGGGGGCAGCCGGACACTCCGTCCTGGGCATGGTAGCGGATGTCACGAGCCGAGATTCGATGGAGAGTGCCGTCGCTAATGTGAATACGACCCTAGGGGGTATCGATATTCTCGTGGCGAACGCTGGGGTCTGGGCATCTGAAGGCTACGAAAACCGCCCCGAATATAACGACGCTGACTGGGACATCACGCATTCCGTGAACGTCCGTGGAGTAGTTAACGCCACCGAAGCTGTTATTCCTTATATGAAAGAACATAGACGCGGAAAGATCGTCAATATCGCTTCCCATGGAGGCAGGAAACCACGAGGTACAGCAACCGGCCGGACGCTGGGAATGCCGTACAGCGTATCGAAGGCGGGAGTGATTCAATGGACCCACCTTTTGGCTGTAGAACTGGCCCCATTCAATATCAACGTAAACGCCGTGTGCCCCGGTGAATTGTGGACCAGCATGATCGAAGGCATATTCACAAATCGCCAAAACCTTGCGGGTGGCGGATCTGGCGGATCGGTACGTAAAGAATATGACGAATTTATGCAAACCACTGTTCCCCTAGGTCGCGGTCAGACCCCGAGGGATATCGGCAAAGCTGTGGCCTTCCTAGCATCCGATGACGCAGCAGAAATCACCGGACAGGCATTGAACGTCAATGGCGGAGCACGAATGAATTGATGGAGGGAGACAATTCAATTTCTGGCTGTTGGCTACGACTAGACGGAGTTATGAATGAGCAACGCTACCAATCTTGATGGTGCAGTAACACTGATCACAGGCGCCGGACGCGGAATAGGGTTCGGTATCGCCGAAGTGCTTTCTGAACGTGGCTCGGTAATCGCTATATCGGACCTAGACGCGGGCGCCGCTGGCACAGCCTCGGACACCATCAACTCAAGCGGCGGCCAGGCGGCTGCGTTCCAGGGTGACACGACATCGCAGGACTCGACGGACGCTCTTGCGGCGGCGGTGCTCCAAGAGTTCGGGCGTATTGATATTCTCGTATGTAACGCAGGGGTAATTGGCGCGCCGGGATACGAGGATCGTACGGATCACACAGAGGCCGACTGGGACGCCACTTTTGGCGTGAACGTCAAGGGTTTCGTCCACACAACGAACTCGGTAACGCCACACATGCGTGAACGGAACATGGGGCGAGTGGTCAACATCGCATCCCACGGGGGCCGCAAGCCTCGCGGCGCCAGGATCGCGCTCGGGAGCGTGCAATCGCCGTATACGGTGTCCAAGGCGGCGGTGATCCAGTGGACGCATTTGTTGGCGATCGAACTCGCTCCTCACAACATCAACGTAAACGCTGTTTGCCCGGGAGTGCTCTGGACGCCAATGTGGGAAACGATCGCCGAAAATCAGAAAGCCAACAATTCTGAACTCGCGGAGCTGACGTCTCGGGAGATTTTCGATCTAAGCATCAGTGAGCGAATGCCGATGGGTCGAGAGCAAACGCCCCGGGACATCGGAAAAGCAGTCGCGTTCCTAGCGTCAGACGACGCATCTGAGATCACGGGCCAGGCGCTGAATGTCAACGGTGGAGCGGTGATGAACTAATGATCGTCACTCAGGGAGTTGTCTGTGACTGACTCGTACGACGTAGTAGTAATTGGCGGGGGTGTGATGGGGTGCGCCACGCTTCACTACTTGGCGAAGATGGGCGTTAAGAACTCTCTTCTACTTGAGAGGGACACGCTCGCATCCGGGTCTACCGGCCGGTCCATGACGATCCTGCGAAACCACTACTCGAACGCAATTACTACCCGGATGGCAGAGGAAAGCCGAAACGTGATCGCCGATTTCGAGTCGGAGACCGGGCATCCAGGCGGATTTGTGAACACCGGTTATGTGTTCCTCGTTATACCCGGGCAGGAAGAGGCGCTTCGAACCAACGTTGCACTTCAAAATCAACATGGCGTTGACTCACGCGCTATGACGCCGGAAGAAGCTGCGGCTCAGTGGCCTGAGATCAACTTCGAAGGTGTTGCAGCGGTCGCATTTGAACCTGATTCAGGGTATGCCGATAGCTCTGCCGTCACCAATGGCTTTGCGTTGAGCGCACGTGAGGGCGGGGCCGAAATACGCCTCGGTGTCAACGTCACCGGGATTGTCCTGAACAGCGGCCGTGCGGTCGGGGTCGAGACAAATCAGGGACGCATCAACGCAGGCGCGGTCGTCCTCACAGCCGGTCCTTGGATCCCGGAGTTCCTCCAGTCGGTAGGAGCTCCGTTGCCCATCACATGGGTTCGACACCAGGTAGTAAAACTTCACCGACCCTTGAACAAAATCCCGACACATCCGATCATCGCCGACACTTCAAACGGCATCTCATTCCGACCCGATGCGGGGGATCTGACTCTCATCGGCATCAGGGAAGATCCGACAGATCGTGATACATATAACCAGTCGGTTGACCCATCATGCGCTGCAGACTCACTCGCATATCTCGTGAACCGATACCCGGCGTTCGACGAGGCTGGATGGGATGGCGGCTGGTCCGGTTTGTTCACGGTCACGCCAGACCATCACCCGATAATCGACCGAGTCCCCGGCATCGATAACCTCGTCGTAGGAGCGGGGTTTTCAGGCCACGGCTTCAAGTTATCGCCAACGATAGGTCGGGGACTCGCCGAGTTGGCCATGCAAGGCAAGTCAACCAGCATCGATATGTCGGTGTTGCGCTTCACCCGGT
>JAAZYK010000032.1 GCA_014239685.1 Dehalococcoidia bacterium
AAATGACGTCTCTATTCCTAGATTGGGGCATCTAATTCTCAGTTGCATAGCCCGGAACGCCCATTTTTGACCGTGAACCGGGTGATTCTGTCCCAAGGAGGAACATGATGATCGAGACCACCTATGCCTGTTTCAATGAACCGTGCGACCTTCTCGAGTTCGATGACTGAATGCGGCAGGTTCTGCTGATCTTGAGGACCGAGGAATAACGGTGATACCCGACATTCTGTCCAACACCAGCGGGATGAAGAGATGTCGCTCAATTATTTGCGGCGCGTATCTTCGTGCCGGCGCCATGGACAAGGAACGATAGATCACGCAACAGTCGGCTGCGTACACGGTCACTATTGGCATAGTGCAACGGAACTCAGCGGATTTATCTAGACCTGGCCTGGAAATCCCGCCGTGGTTGAGCTCAGTCTAATCCAGCTCGATCTTTCCGAATTTGCCGGTGTAATAGAGCAGCGGATCGCCATCGTTGGTCGTTAGCTGAACGGCTTCGCCAACGAAGATGGTGTGATCGCCGGCGTCGTGTCGAGCGACAACCTTGCATGACATTGCAGCCAGCGCCCCGGCGATCACGGGCGGCCCCTCGTCGCGTTGTTCTAGCGGAACTTCTACATCACCGGTGCGGTCCGCTGCGTCGCGAACGTAATACATGGCGATGTTCGCCTGATCTTTTCGCACGATACTGATTCCAAACCAGCCGTTGTCATTTATGTAACGGTGCGTGTTGCGGGATTTGTCCACGCAAACTAGCGCGAGGGGCGGATCAAGCGAGGCGGATAAAACACCGTTCGCCGTCATGCCGTGGGTGCCGCCGTTTGGCTCGGATGATGTGATTATCGTGACGCCGGTGGCAAATCGTCCCCAGGCGTTTCTGAACTCGGATTGTGTGACCGGAATTTCGCTGGCCAGCGTCGTCCTCCCAGTAGTCCGTGAACGCGTTCATAATTTTAACTGATCGTCGGCCGAAGCCGTGCAGCCGGATTATAGGGCGCGTTAGCCGGAGTGGGTGAACGGCCCGAAAGAGTTCGAGACGAGATCTTTCGTAATCCTAAACCCGGATAATCATGCCGTCCTGTAGCCCCTGCTTCACCTGCTCAGGGGTCACTCCGAATTCCATGGCCACTTCGAGCGTGAAGTGCCTTCCTCCCACTCTTTCACACAGAACACGATGTTCACCGATTGTAAGAAACTCGGCCAGTTTGTCGCTGCGGGTCCATCGGTACTCGTAGTCGTTGTATACCCATGGGCTGCGCGCCATACACCACGGGGCGATGGTGTATCTGGCGGTCGAAGCCGACTTTGACGATGAATCTGCTGCACCGGGCATGTCCCCAGTTATCGCGGTCAGATATCCTCGTTGCATTTCTTCGAAAGAGAAATTTTCTTTCAAGATAGTCCGAACAACATCAGTGTCGATGTCATTATCAATAGCGCCAATTAACGCGCTATTGATGCCCTCTCGATTCAGTGACAGTGACTCAATTGGCGCACTATCAGGCAGATTCCAATCGAATGTGTAGACACCGGGAATTCGTATATCTCGTAGCGCTCCAACGCGCGCCGCGATCACTGGCGTGCCGCATGCAAGGGACTCGTAGGCCACGAGACCGAACGACTCTATGAAGTTTCCCGGGCACAGGGTCACGTCGGCAAAACTGTATGCGTTCGCCGTTTCATCGCCACTCCACCACGGCGTGAACTCCAGACAGTTCATCACCCCCCTAGCGGTCGCTAGCTGTATCGCGTTGTCGTAAAACTCACGCGTCTCTGTGGAACTTGTCGCATCAACGTGCCGCGGTATGAGAAGCCTGACATTACGATCCGGCAGCATTCGTGCCAGTTCACCGGTCATCTCAATAGCCTCAGCGATCCCTTTTCGGGGGTCAGGCCTGTGCGGCCACAGCAGCACAAGATCGCTTTCGGTGCGTTCCCGCACACCCGTAGGAGTGACACCGGGACGGGGGCGGTATGTTTGCAAATCGATGCCATTCGGCACCACGGCCACCGGCCCGGCAGATTTTCTTGGAGCAGCGCCGACCGTCGCGTCGATACATCGCTTCAAATAATCCGATGGCACGATAGTCATATCGGCGTCGAACCCGAACGCCGATATGAGAGCAGTCTCGTAATGAAAATCGTGGAAGGAACGGACCACTCTGCGGCCTTCTGGTATCAGGTTCCGCAAGTAGAAGGTATCGGCATGGAGGTAGACGGTCTCCGCCCACTCGAACACAGGGGCGATGGCTTCAGAGCTCTGCAGTATCTGGTAAGGCGGTACTTCCCACGGATCGGGAAAATAGCCGGTCAAACGAAGGAGTGGCTCAATTTTGATACCGGGGCCAAGTTCGAATCCGCCGTCGTTTTCAGGCCGCCATGAGCAGATAACACGGACCTCTGCGCCGGCGTCGGCGAGTCCCCGTAACACTCCGTCCAGAATGCGTTGGGAACCTCCATGGACCACCCCCGGCAGGATCGGAGCAATGGATACAACGGCGACGCGCTCAAGCATGGGCAGCAGTCAGGCCGGGTCGCCTTTGTGGCGGCCCGGCCTGAAACCTAATCTTCTTCTTCAGTCCCCGACACTTCGTCCTCTGGCGCCTCTGGCGCAGATTCGTCAGACGCTGTGTCCTCAGAGCTGTCGACTAATTCGTCGCCGACCGTTCCGTTTTGCGGCGTTTCTTCTGTTCCTGATGCTGAAATCTCTTCTTCACTCAAGAGATCTGCCGGAGCTTCCCGTGTTTTCATGGCACGGATAGCGCTAACAGCATCACCTGTATCCGGCACAGCCATGATCACACCCTGGGTGATACGACCTGTCTCCCGGACCTCGTTCAGATGAACCCGTATGACCTGCGCTTTTTCAGTCAAGATGAGGACCGTATCGTCCCCGTCGACCTCGCGGTCGACTACCTGTGCAGCGGCTACTCGACCATTCTTGCGAGCGATTTTGAGGGTTATTAGGCCCTTCCCACCACGCTTCTGCTGGCGGTATCGCCGCATCTCCGAAAGTTTTCCATAACCGCGTCGGGTAACCACAAGAAGCGAACCGGTGGGGCTGACCACGTCTGCTGAGACAATCTTGTCGTTGTTCTGCAGCGTCATGCCCCGCATGCCGCCCGCGGCGCGTTGACGCGCCCTGATATCGGTGCTCGGGAATCGGATAGCCATCCCCTGTTCAGACACCATGATGATGTCTTCCTCCGGGGTGGCAAGGATCACGGATTGCAACTCGTCACCCGGCTTCAGGTTGAAGGCGTTAAGCCCACCTCTCCGGATGTTAGCGATCTCGGGCAGGTGCATACGTTTAACTTGCCCGGCGATAGTCGCCATTACGAGGTACTTGTCTTCCCTGAGATCTGACACCGTTACGACGGCATTGACGTGCTCGCGCGGTTCCAAATTGATTATGTTGGCCACGGGAGTACCGCGTGACGTTCTTGATGCATCTGCGGCCAACTCAAACGCACGGCTTGCGAAGACACGGCCGCGATCGGTGAACATCAAAAGAAAGTCGTGCGTGTCCGCGACCCTCAGGTGCGGCGTAACGTCGTCCTCTTTCGTCATTCGCTGACCCTTGACGCCCTTACCGCCGCGGTGCTGTGACCGGTATGTGGCGAGGGGGATGCGCTTTAGATAGCCATTTGCGCTCAACGTGATTACTACGGTCTCGTGTGGCTCAGTGTCCTCACGACGCCACTCACCAAGCTCTTCTGGATGAACTACCGTGCGTCGTTCGTCGGAATGCCTGCGCTTGAGATCCAGCGTCTCCTTGCGGACGACTGCGTAGACTTTGTCTGGATTTGCGAGAAGATCTTCCAACTCGGCCACAAGGGACACCAGTTCCTGGTACTCATTCTCGATCTTTTCTCGTTCGAGAGCGGCCAGTCGGCGAAGCTGCATGTCCAGGATGGCCTGGGCTTGCACCTGCGACAGGTTGAACTGCGTCATCAACTCTGTGCGTGCGGACTCGACGTCCGAAGAGGCGCGGATCAGTGCGATGACAGCATCAAGGTTGTCCAGGGCGGTTCTCAGTCCTTCAAGGATGTGCAGGCGGGCACGTGCCTTGCTTAGATCGAACTCGGCGCGGCGTACGACGACTTCTCGTCGGAACTCGATGAAATAACGAAGCGCCTCTCTCAGGGTGAACACCCGAGGCATGCCGTCCACGATGGCAAGCATGTTCGCCGAGAAGCTGGTTCTCAACGAAGTGTGCTTGTACAGGACATTGAGAATCACGCTAACGGACGCGCCACGACGTAGGTCCAGAACAATCCTCATGCCTTTGCGGTCAGATTCGTCCCGGACCTCAGAGATTCCTTCCAGTGTCTTGCTCTTGATCAGGTCAGCAATCTTGGCGACAAGGGAGGATTTGTTGACCTGGTAGGGGATTTCCGTGAAGAGAAGATGCTGGCGGTTATTACGCTTAACCTCTTCGATCTCATGAGATGCCTGCATCATGATTCGGCCGCGGCCGGTGGCGTAGGCGTTCCGGATACCCTCGTTACCGTAGATGTGGGCCCCAGTCGGGAAGTCCGGACCCTTAACGAACTCCATTAGATCATCTAACGATGCGTTGGGATGCCTGATCAAATGTGCGATGGCGTCACAGAGCTCGCCCACGTTGTGGGGCGGGATGTTTGTAGCCATGCCAACTGCGATACCAGCTGCGCCGTTTACGAGCAGGTTCGGAAGAATGGACGGCAAGACAGTCGGTTCTTTTAGAGAAGTGTCAAAGTTGTCGATCCAATCGACGGTCTCGCGATCGATATCTCCCAAAAGTGTCATTGCGATCTGCGACAGTCGAGCCTCGGTGTAGCGCATGGCAGCTGGAGGGTCGCCGTCCACACTTCCGAAGTTGCCCTGTCCGTCGACAAGCATCGCCCTCAGAGAGAACGGTTGTGCCATACGGACCATAGCGTCATACACGGCCGTGTCACCGTGTGGGTGGTACTTACCTAGCACCTCGCCAGTAATACGAGCGCTCTTTTTGTACGAGGACGTCGGGCGAATGCCCATGTCGTACATGGCGTACAAGATGCGTCGCTGAACGGGCTTTAACCCGTCACGAATATCTGGCAAGGCCCGCGCAACGATGACAGACATGGCGTAATCCAGATAAGAATTACGCATCTCGTCATTAATATTTATTGGACGGACTTCACCGATGTCCTGACCTACCACGGCGGGTCTCCTAAATCGGGGGGGGGTGCGGGCCTCACACGGAGGTCGATACCGTGATAATTGCCTGCGTAAATCGGGGCGTGTGCCGCACAAAAGTCGCACGATGCGCTGAACACGAATAGAACGATACTAATTTTACGCTTCCAGACTCTCCCAGGCAAAGATGATTATCACCAGTGAGTTGTTCGTACTTCCAACGCCGCGCGCTCGCGCACACGCGAGGGCTGGGGGTTTTCGGGGAAAATTTGCGTTCTGGTTTCGGACGACCCTGGAAACGGTGGGTTAGGCGTCTATTGAGCGCTCTACAAACGAAGCCAAGATGTTGTCGAATCGGGCAGGCAGAAGGTCAAGGTGATGGAGTGGCCATGCGACCCCAATAATCCAGTGGTAACCGGGCATCTCGATCGCCTCGATGGCACCAGTTTCAATGTCGTAAGCGCTCGCCATTAGCACGGACGCTTTCTCCGCCTCACGTATAGCGAACTCGCCCGGACCGGGCGTCGCCACAGGCCCACCCGCGCCAATGGTCGCTGCCACCTTGCCGCCAAGGGTAAGGAAGGTGCGCATTTTACCGAGCTCGATGATGCGACCCCGGCGACCGGGGCGTTGACCGACGGTTATCGAATCCGCCATTCGGACCGGTGGCTTTCCCCCCAGGGCGACATTCAAGGCGTGCATGCCCCAACCAACGCCGAGAACCGGAATGTCCGCCTCTACAGCGGCCAAGAGGGCGGGCGGTGGTGATTCACCCATAGCTCCGAACACAGACTCACCAAATACAAGCAGGCCGCCTACATCCGGCGGGAGGGTGGCGTCGGGCGCGAGCATCCGTACCTCCGGGCCAACGGCACGAAGGACATGGCCAAAGACGTCTGAGTCTTCGCCGTGCGCTGTGATCAGTGCTGGAAATTTCAACTCAGGCATCCCATACACCGTTATGAGATCGGTTCATACGGAAACGTTCCTGTGAGTTGGCACGGTCGATATGCCGGTGAATGTGTTGTTCTAGAACGGTATGTCCCACAACGGGTACCAGTGTTCCGTGGAGCGCTCAACCACCATGCCTTGGCGGCTCAGCAACTTCGCAAGGTTCAATTCGGCCGGATGATCTCGATCGTCTGAGCCGCGTGGGATAAACGGGTAAAACGTTTTGCGTTGGTATGTGTAGAGCCAGTAGGCGACCGATCCTGCGTAATGCGTGCTCCACACAGCGGCGATCATGATGCCCGGGTCGGCCTCTATGGAGAGGGCATTTCCGATCGTGAAGACGGAGTTGGTCAAATGTTCGAAATTACCGTCCTCGAGAATCACCCACTGGGTTCCGTGTTCATCGACCTGGACATCGTGGGAGGTTTTTGTAGCGCCAGGACCTTCGTTAAGTACGCCGCGTAACTGGCCCTCAAGTCCGTCGATGAACGGGTACTTGCCCTTCTCAGTCGGCCGGAACAGCACGCCGGCCCTTCGGCCGGGGAGTATTTCACCGATCGACTGTAGCCGGGCCTCGGCGGTGATTACTGTCTTGATGGCGTCCCAGTCAGATTTTGGAGCGGACGATCCTCGCTTGAACAAAAATGCCATTTAGTTATGGAACCTGACGTCTTGTGGCAGGCCGCGCATTTCACTCTCCATGTGTCCTAGTCGTACGATTAGATCTTTTGTCAGGGGATGTTTACAGAACAGACTCTTGGCGGGTCGCCGGATATATATCTAGCCCGCATCCCGCATCCATTTTACGCAGGTACACGTTTTATGGCGCTGCTTATCTTCCGCCAGTATTCCTGGGCCCTAATCAACTTTGCACCGGTGCGGCCCGTTCCGTATTCGCTGCATTGAGATACTTACCAACATGAACATGCATGAGCACATGAGGCTGCGGCGACTGTTGTCTGGTGTGGTACGTCCGGACGAGTTCGGATGGCATTGGGATATCTGATGTAAATTGCCGCGAGGTGAATATCCTTGACCGCCACCATATCCGGTGGTCAAATTTTCCGGTCAGAGGCTGGGAATCATAGAATCCCAGACAATCTGTGTTGCACGAACATGGTTACCACCGGCGACTGAATCCTAGACTGTTAGATTCTAGGTGAAGCCAGGATGTCCATTCGACCAATCGTAGAATCTAGATAAAGGCTTCCGCCAATGCGATTCGCGCCCGGCGGATTAATTGCTCTACACACATCAATACGAGAACGGTGATCAACAGGTTTGACAGTAACTCAAGATTCTCCACGGTCTGGCGGCGGCAAACATGCGGCGGAAACAGTTTCAGACGACGCAACGCTCATGGAAATCGAGCTGTACGCGATAGAAGTCGTGGAAGCGGCCGGGAAACTGGTCTCCGAGCGATTCGGCGGAGATTTGTACGTTGAATCCAAGGATGGCAACGGTGCAAATCCGGTTACGGACGTAGACAGGGCGAGCCAGGCACTTATCGCTGCAATGGTCGAGAAACGCTTCCCGGAGCACATGATTCTCGGTGAGGAGGACGCTCCAAAGGATGAGCCTGAAGCCCGCGACTTTATCTGGGTTGTCGATCCGATAGACGGAACGACTAATTATGTGAACGGCCATCCGGTCTATGCAATTTCGATAGGCGTATTGCACCGGGGAGAGCCTGTCGCAGCGGCCGTATGGACCCCCTGGCCTGCAGAAGGCGGTTGCGAGATCATGCATGCTAGGAAGGGTGGTGGTGCATGGATCGGAGATCGGAAGCTTGCCGTGAAGAAGCCGTCGAATGATGAGCCAAATCGGCCGAAAAGGGGCTGGCTCTCGACGATCCCTGGCAGTCTCCGATTTATGTTCAAGGTGGATCGGAGAATGCGTGGAAATTTAGGAGAACCCCGGACCACCGGCAGCGCAGTTTACGAGCTAGCCATGGTCGCGCGCGGCGTTTTGCAATACGCACTGACCGGCTCAGTCTTCTCTTGGGACCTCGCAGCCGGGACACTACTTGTGAGAGAGGCCGGGGGCATCGTTCTTACTCCGGCCGGACCGAGCGATCAGGTTGTAGGCGACTGGGCGATGCTGGACAATTTCGCTCCTACATTTGAAAACACGCAGAAGACGACCAAAGAGATAAGGGCACTGAGACGGGTCGTTTTGGTCGGAGCGCCAGAGGTGGTGTGGTTCGTCTCGAAATATGTGACAAGGCGGCGGTACGGGCCGGTTCGGAGAAGAATACGTCGCTGGCTCCGTTAGCCTGGCTGGCTATCGTTGTACCAGCATCTCGCCGCCGTCGACCAGAAGAATCTGCCCACGGATCATCCGGGCGTCTTCACTACACAGGAATGCCACCACACGGGCCACGTCTTCCGGCACGACCACACGCCCTGCTGGCGTAGGACGCTGCGCCATTTCGTATGCCACCGAGCCTTCAGGGAATGCGGTCACTGCGTCGGTCTGAATAAAACTTGCGGACACGGCGTTTACGGCGATGTTCTTCGGCGCAAGTTCCACAGCAAGATATCGTGTAAGTGACTCCAGAGCTGCCTTCGAGACACCGACAATGAAGTAATCGGGAAGGACAGATGTCGACCCTGGGCTGGTGAGATTGACGATTGTCCCGCCGTCCGTCATTAGCTTCGCCGCCGAGATAGAGCACTTCCACGGCGCTTTGGCATTGATGCCTAGCGTCCATTCCCAGTGTCGGTCCTCAAGCTCCGAAGCCGGGCGCATGACGCCGGATGCGGCGTTATTCACCAGGATGTCTAACCGGCCATACTCCACTGAGATTTTTTCAAATAAACCATCTATGGCCTCAGAGTCGCCAAGGTGGGCACGGGCACGGAGGCAACGGACACCAAGCGCCGATATCGCTTCTTCAGCCTCGTGCGCGGCTTTATGGTTTCGGAAATAGTTAAAGGCTATGTCGGCGCCACGTGTGGCGAGTTCCAGCGCGATGGCCAGTCCGATACCGCGCGATCCGCCGGTAACGAGCGCTACCTGGCCAGAAAGGTCACCAGTATTTGATGCCATCTACCTTGCGCTCCTTGTCCTGGCGGGGGACTGCATAACTGGCCGTTAGTTAGAACCGGAAATGGCCATGCCACCATCGGTTCGGAGGATTATTCCGGTTGTGTAACGGGCCGCGTCTTTGGCGAGAAATTCCGCAGCGACGGCAACCTCATCTGGAATTCCGAATCGGCGCATGGGAATCCAGGTCATGATCGTGTCTTTAGTTTTCTGGGGCAGTCCGTCGACAGTGGCCGTTTCGATATATCCCGGAGCGATGGCGTTCACCGTGATGTTCCGCGAAGAGAGTTCTTTCGCCAGCGAGTACGTCAACGAGTGAATAGCGCCCTTCGAGGCCGAGTAGTTAGCCTGGCCGATGTTGCCACTGATCCCAACGACAGACGATATGTTGATTATGCGGCCCCAGCGAGCCTTCACCATTCCAGGGACGGCGCGGTGGCAGCAGTAGTAGGTGCCGTTCAGATTGGTCTGGATCACACGATCCCAGGCCTGGTCCTTCATCCGAAGAATCAAGGCATCGTCGATAATCCCTGCGTTGTTCACCAGGATCTGGACGGGACCAAAGGCCTCTTCCGTAGCGGCGAACATGGCATCCACCTGTTCGCGCTCTGCAACACTGCCCTGTACGGCAATCGCCTCTCCGCCCTCAGATTTGATGGTCTCCACCACCTCCTCCGCGTCCCCAGGGTGGGTGTTGTAATTCACAGCGATGCGGTGACCTTGCCGGGCCAGTCGGAAAGCGATTGCCCGCCCGATTCCTCGGGATGCGCCGGTTATTAGCGTACTGCGAGACTCTTCTGACAACGGAACATCCAGTTCTGATGCTATGTGCCGACCGCCCCGCGGAGTCTGTTCAACTCCGCCTCGGCCTGCTCTACGTAATTTAAATCTACGGTCGTTCTGGCGGTCTGGATAGCTCGGGAGACGGCCTGCGCCATGGCCTTTCCGTGACCTACGACGGCCACTCCCTCGACTCCAAAGAGCGGGCCTCCGCCGTGCGCTTCCGGGAGATTCGTCGTTTCATATATTCGGCGGCATATCTTTTCGATCTCGTCGTCTGGTGCTCGGCCGGCCATCATTTCGCGGATATCCGCTGACAGCGTCTCGCCTATCCCCTCCGTTAATTTCATTATGACGTTTCCAACAAAACCGTCACACACAACCACCTCGGCTCTGCCGTACGGGATGTCGTTGGCCTCTATATTGCCAATGAAATTCAGGCCGCTGGTCTCTAAAAGGGTGGTGGCTTCCTTGACTTGTGTATTGCCCTTGCCTGCCTCGGCGCCAACGCTCAGCAGTGCTACGCGCGGATTCTCGGCGCCAAAAACTATCCTGGAGAACACGGCGCCTAGTGCTGCGTAGTCGGCAAGCTGCTGTGGCTTGCAGTCAAGGTTCGTGCCGATATCCATGACAATCGTGCCGGGCGCAAGGCCGTAAAGTGGCCCTCCGAGAGCGGCGCGTTCGATTCCCTTAAACGTGCCGAAAACCACGGTCGCCGCCGCGATCGTAGCGCCCGTCGATCCCATGCTCACAAGCGCCTTTGCGCGCCCGTGACGGACTGCGCTGGCGGCACGGAAGATCGAAGCGTTACGTTTGGTCATGTACGCTGTTGCTGGGGCCTCACCTTCCTCGACGACGCCTTCGGAGGGCTCGGTGGAGATTGGAAGTCCGTCCACGTCGTGTTTGGAAAGCTCGGCTTGAACGGATTCAGGATCGCCGACGAGGATGATAGAAACACCACCCTCGCGTGCGGCCTGGACAGCCCCAAGGACGATCTCTGCGGGGGCGTTATCGCCGCCCATCGCATCAACCGCAATCGAGATCAAATTTTGTGTTTCTTGGACCGTCAAAAACTCTACCTAAAAACCGGCAAACTTCCGGAGCCTAAGGCCGCTTCCGCGGTGTTGTACAAAAGTTAGTCCAACTGGACGAATGCTTGCCCTGTAATCACGTCTTCGCCGTCGTCTTTTTTAACGCCGATGGTGATTTCTGCCGACCGTACGCCGTCTGACTCGGTCACTTTTTTGACCTCACCGGTTACGTGTATCGTCTCGCCCGGGAAAACCGGCGCCCGAAATCGTACTTTAAGGTGCCCCCCGGACGCCCAGTTATTCGGGTACGCGGAAGTGAGCATTTCGGACACCATCGCAAGAGTAAGCATACCGTGGGCAATACGCTTACCGAACGGGGTTTTGGCTGCGAACGCTGCATCCAAATGGATGGGGTTGTGGTCTCCAGCGGCGTCCGCGTACGCTTCAACCTGCGCCTGCGTCACCGTACGGTTTATGGAATCTAGCATGTCTCCTGGATGGATCGTCACGTCGCATTCACCACTATCAGGCTGCTCGCGGTTGCGACCTCTTTCCCAAACTCGTCAATGAACAGCATCTCGACCGTGGCGAAACGGCTTCCTCTACGCTCTGCATTTGATTTCAAAGTTGCCCGGATCTCGAGACCTTCTCCCGGGGTTACGGGGCGGTTGAAAGATGCCTCTTGCGATGCATGGACCACCTCAACGGTGCCGTTCGCCAGTCCGAGGTGTTTGATGAAGCGCGACAACCCGGCGGCCACGACCGCCATAGATGGAACACGCTCAACTGGTTCTACCGATGTGTCTCCCACCGCGTCCGCATACGCAGCAGACTCGGTCTCAGTGATGATTAGAGACTCGGAGGGGAACTTGTGTCCGGCCGGGAGATCTTGAAGTGGCATGTGCTCTTACGTACAGGTAATGAATCGAATACAAAGTGAATTCTAGAAATGCCCCTGCCAAGTCGCAACGAACATCTGCAAGGGAACCCCGCCTGGCGCAATCAATTTGAGGCCTACGCTTCCGAGGTGCCGCGCGTCCCTTGCATATCTCTGGCCTCAGCAATCAGGCGGGTGGCAAGTTGAAACGACAACTCATTGCGATAGTCGAGTGCGGATAGTGCCAGGACTCTGAACACCACACCGGACGAGACGCGTGCATCGACGCTCTCACCTAGTTTCGGCACCCGTACGCGCAATGCCTCGCCCATCGCGGCCGCCGCCGAAAGACCGCTGCGGTTCACGAATACCCGGGTCATGACGCGACCATCGTAATAGAGCGATAAACCTGATTTTGTCTGGGTTAGTGTCAACCGCATATGAGCGCGGGGCTGTTCCAGAACCTTGTAGGCGTGCTCAAGTGCTTTTGAACGTGAAATAGCCACGGTTTTTAAATCGCCAATCAGGGGTTTGTTGCGAAGCCAGAATCTCTAGAAATTGGATCGGAAGTATAATCCGGGCGCCCGTGTGGAGCCATGAACTGGAGATTGATTTGGAACAAAACGGGGAACAGAGCGGGGATAGTATGGAAGACCTTACCGGATGCGTAGCCATCGTGACGGGCGGTGCGACGGGCATCGGTCGCGCTATCGGGATAAAGATGGCCGAGGTAGGCGCGGACATAGTTGTATCAGATATCGACACCGCCGCCTGCCGGCGTACCGCGACCGAGATCGCAGCGATGGGCGTTCGCTCTGTGGGGATTTCGGCAAACGTGACCGACCCGGAAGCGGTGAGCCGGATGGTGTCGGAAACGATCAGTCAGTTTGGCAAGATAAATGTGTTGGTTAACAACGCAGGGGTGGCTGGCGCACCTGGATGGTACGACTATGAGACGTCCCGGGAAGAAGACTGGGCTTATACCTTTGGTGTGAACGTAAAGGGTATGGCGATAGTGACCGATGCCGTGGTACCGCACATGAAATCGGCGGGATTCGGGAAGATCGTCAACCTGGCGTCCATTGCAGGTCGACAGGGCCGTCCATCGCTCCCGCACTACTCCGCCACGAAGGCGGCGGTCATCAACTACACGCAGTCGCTTGCCAACGAACTCGGGCGGGACAATATCAACGTAAACGCTGTGTGCCCGGGCCTCTTATGGACGACGATGTGGGAGCAGGTAGGCGCCAAATACGCACTGGCAAACCCGGACTACGAAGGGCTGACGCCTCGGCAGGTGTTTGATCGCACCGTTCAGGACTTAATGCCACTCGGTAGGGAACAGACTCCCGAAGATATCGGGGATGCCATCGTATTCCTAGTATCCGAGGACGCCCGCAACATTACCGGACAGTCACTCAATGTAGATGGTGGAGCGTTTCTCAACTGAACTCATAGGGCTTTTATTTGGATGGCAGAATTAGGAGATATTAGTGCCGGAACTGGATGATCAAATTGCAGTTGTTACCGGGGCCGGGAGTGGCATAGGGCAGGGAATTGCACTTGTTTTAGCACAGCGCGGGGCTGACATCGTGGTCTCCGACATTGACATTGCCGCGGCAGAGGCTGTTGCAGATGAGGTCCGGTCGTTTGGCAAGAACGCGCTTGCCGTGCAGTCCGACGTCACTGATCGAGAGTCGACGGACGCACTGGCATCGACCGTAATAACTGACCTTGGAAGAATCGATATCCTGGTCAACAACGCAGGGGTCGGAGGCGCTCCCGGTTGGTGGCAGCGGAGTAGCCCGAGCCCCGAAGACTGGGAGGCGACTTACGATGTCAACGTGATCGGAATTGTCAACACGACGTCAAGTTTTCAGGATCATCTCTCGGAGCGTCGATCCGGCCGGATCATCAACATTGCTTCTGGAGCGGGGCGACGCGGGACCGGCGGATTCGCCCACTACTCGGCCTCGAAGGCCGCTGCGATCAACGTCAGCCAGGGCTTTGCGCTCAAACTGGCGGAGTTCAACATCAACGTGAATTGCATATGTCCGGGGCTGCTGTGGACCCCGTTGTGGGAGAAGATCGCAGAGCGCGATCGGATCAAATCCGGGGAGACCGTGCTAACCGGACGACAGGTGTTTGACCAACGACTGGAAACATCGACTCCGCTCGGTCGGGAGCAGACACCCGAGGACGTCGGTAAGCTCGCTGCTTTCTTGGCTTCTGACAGATCCAAGAACATCACCGGCCAGAGCATTAACCTCAACGGCGGGTCATATATGAACTAAATGCATCGCATTGCGCGCAACTGGGCATGCGTTCCCTCTACAGGTGGAAGGGCTCTGTATGCATCAAGTGCGCGTGAGAACAAAGGTTTGACGGCAGCGCTATGTTTTGAATGGGCTGTCAATGAACACTTCTACGGCAGCGCAGTAGTCGGCGCCGGGCTCATTTCCAGGACTTCCCTGAGCTCCAACCCAAGCTTGTCGCGCGTCATCGGACCGGCGTACTTCTTCACGACCAGACCATCGCGGTCCACGAAGAACTTCTCTGGGATTCCAACTACACCCCATTCCACAGCGACCCTGCCGTTTGAGTCTGACACTATCGGGTACTTGAGTTCAAAGGCGTCCCTGAACTTGCGAGTCTCGCTTTCGACATCCCATATGGCGATGCCGACGAACTCCACTCCGAGATCACTAAAATCTTCGTAAACGGCTTCCAAAGCGGGACTTTCCTGTCGGCATGGTGGACACCACGAGGACCAGAAATCAACAAGCACGACTTTTCCTCGGAAGTCAGATAGTCGCACCATGCCGTCGCCGTCTATAGATGGGAGTTCGAAGCTGGCTCTTTCTTGAGCAGATACGTTCCGCTCGCCGAGCGTCTGATTGACGGCCAGTCCGCCTGGATTGCCGTCGTTCTGAATGACCGCCCAGATCAGCAGTAATCCGATCAGCGTTGTGGGTACTAAGACTGCGAAGCCGATGATTTTTCGTTGTGTCATTCAGAGTTCAGGAGAAATGGGTTGGTCGTGTTGCAATTCTATGACCTCACATACACTCCAAACGCCGTTAGCGCCTTCAATTCGAGCGTCATCGTAACGGCCGTTGTGATGTCCACCCGTACTTACCTGGGATAGGAATCATCGGGCTCGGCAGGCTCGTCTCGGTCTGCGGATGGAGGCGGTTCGGTACCCATTCCCGCAAGAGCTCGTGCAGTAAGAGCATCCCGGCTTGCTTGGTGTTTATCGGCGTCGATGTCGCCCATCTCAAGCCGCTCGTCTAGCTTCACAATCTGCTGGAGAATTTCCATTCGTTCGGACGGCGATACCGCCAGCATTAGGCCGCGACGGCGACTGGTCAACAGAACATACACGACCAATCCCATCATCACTACCACGACAACAATTACAGAGCCGAACATGACGACGTTGCCGCCGGGGATCGACTCATTCATGCGTTTGAACAACCCTGGTTGAGGCATATCAACGATCGCGAAATTCATCTTGAAGCCCGGCTCGTAGCCAGTCCCTGAATACTCCATATAGATCGTTTCGCCGAGCTCGGTTGTCTTAGTGGGTTTCATGCCTTCCGCCACGACATCGCCAAGCTCCGGTGGGATCAACACACGGAGTTCATCAACTCCAAACGCAAGCGTTCTGGTGAACTCAAGTTTGGTGCCGGAGTAATTGATGGCGTAGCTGTATAAGATTTCGTGCTCGCCCGGAGGGATCGGGTTTGTCATAGCGAATCCCGTATCGATTTCAAGCAATTGGCCCTGCGGTAGGACACTATCTACCGCCAGCTCTTCATATCCCCTTGGAAGGCTGAACCTGAGCATGTTCAGGCCCGTGAAATTAGGGTTCGAAGGGTCC
>JAAZYK010000033.1 GCA_014239685.1 Dehalococcoidia bacterium
GATACCGTGAAAGAGGCTCTCAGTCACTCTGGTAGGGCTGGTATTGTCACCAGATCAGTACAGGCCCCACATTTGATGACACCAGATGTCATGACTGCGATGAGTTTCACAAGCTGGGACGATCTTGAGCAGATGACTGTTGCCGCAAGTTCAGACAAAGAATTCCAGGAACGGCAGATGTCTATCGCGGAGTATTGCGCCAGTGCCCAGACCATTCAGGCACTGGATGTGATCTCACCAGGTGATCTCAATATTGCAGATTCTCATTACATGAGAAGAAGTTTTATGGTCGCCAAACGAGGAGAGGTAGGAAATCTACTTGAAACACTCCTTGAATGGCAGCAGGCCTTTCCTGATGGCTCGCGTCCGACCGTTCAAAAAGCGATCGCTGGCAATGTCGATCAACTTCGCGTCACACATACGTTTAAGAGTCTGGGCGATCTCGTCGAAAGATCAACCGCGATTGCTACAAGTCCCGATTACAAGCAATTCAGATCCCGCATGGATAGCTCTACCATCAGTGTGTCTGGATACAATAGTCGGATCGTTTACAAGAACGTTGCGGGTTAACCTGCAGGCGTCTCAGTAACCGGGTCAATGTAAAGCAAGTTTTAGTAAAAGAAGAGTCAAAATGTTAGGCGAAAAAATGGGCCACGCATCGGCACAAACTCAACTCAAAGTTCTGCCCGCAAAAAATGGTGCACCACAGCTAGAAACTACGGCCAATGGAACCGGGACATTTCTTGGCGTTGAAGTCCAAGTCATGTCCACTTATTCGGCAGGGTTCCAAGCAGACGGCAGTCTCTACGGTGAATGTCCTAACTCAGGAATAGTAATGGCAGCAGACGGCGCGGCGACATTTCGGGCGTCGGCTACTGGACACATGACCGAAGATGGTGGAGCTGTGTTCAAAGGAGTTGCGTACTTCAATACTTCTGCACCATCACTTTCGGGTCTAAATGGGAAAACCTTTGTGTTCGACTGGGTAACTGATGCAGACAACGCAGCCACCTGGGACCTGTGGGAATGGGCCTAGTTTCCAAATGAGATGGGTGTGAGCCCGTTAGGTGAACAGAACTCGAATCGGTCCCTGCGGCTGAACTGCCTCCGGGACCGATTCGAGATCGAGAACGTCGCAGCGAAATCCGGGGGCTGGCACCTTGACTCCCAGGGAACGAGACGTCCTCGGGAACTTTCGAGTTAATTCGTGGATGCACAAGACACGTGTAAAGTGCAGTTAAATTCATCGACGTGTAGAAAACATTGGAGATCGCCATGCGTATGTTGCTAATAGCCACCATTCCCGTTGAAATTGGAAATGCTGGTGTTCAAGACGCATCGTTACCCGGAAAACTCAAGGAGATATTGGACGAACAGAAACCAGAATCGGTCTATCTGTCCATTAACGATGACGGTGCCCGGACAGCATTTGTGGTCGTCAACATGGAAAAATCGTCTGATCTGGCGAAATTTGCCGAACCCTGGTTCCAGACCTTCAATGCGGCAGTTACTTTGCGTCCCTGCATGACTCCGGATGATCTTGGTCTGGAACTGACTTAAGAGGTGGTACCGGTCCCCGGCAGGTGACGCACTACCGTAGCTGAGCGGAAGTGCGCACGGGTTACTGTCAAATCTGCTGTCAAACCCGATTCGACCCCGGTAGCTAAAACGCCGACAGGGTCGAACTTACGATTGATGAGTTGGTGGGGAAGGCGGGATTCGAACCCGCACGTCGATTAAGACACATGCTCCTAAGGCATGCGCGTCTGCCATTTCGCCACTTCCCCGAGGCCAGCATTCAGGCACTTACATCGTACCGCGGAGAAAGGCCCGAAATGTGTTCTCCGGGTAACGTCTCAGTACCTCAGGTACGCCAACAAAGCTTCCCTTGGGCCAACCAGACCGTACCTCGAGCCGGTTGAAACCGATTTTGCCTTCAACCCTGTCCTTAATTCCTCCGGTGGCCTCCACATCTTCTCTTCTCAGAAGAGGAAAAAACGCCACGCCGGAGCCGCCGCCTACAAAATCTGTAACCCGTGGTCCGTAACCTATGACCATAATTTATGGGCTTGATCCGGGAGATTCAGCGCATGGATATCACTGCGCTGCACCTTTCGGGCTGCATATAATTGTCCCACCCGTTAATTAAACAGCACCCCGACGCCCACATCGGGACTCAAAGATCGATAAGCGACAGAACCAGTCAGTGGCGGATTCCGACTTTGACCCGTGGCGATGGATATCCACGCCAACATCCACGAAGGAGACAATCTGAATGGCGGAAAATAGCTTCGATCTCGTGGTCATCGGCGCAGGGCCCGGTGGATACCACGCCGCCATCCGCGGCGCGCAACTTGGTCTGAAGGTCGCGGTCGTTGAAAAAGATGACGGCACCGGCATCGGCGGGTTGGGCGGCGTATGCCTTAACTGGGGTTGCATACCGAGCAAATCCCTGCTCAAGAATGCCGAACTCTTGAACCAGATCAAGGATGCAGACGAATGGGGCTTTTCATTCGACAACTTTCAGGCGGACATGGGCAAAGCCGTTGACCGCAGTAGAAAGGTGTCCAGCACACTGACCCAAGGCATCGGCTACCTGTTCCGCAAGAACAAAATCGAACTCTTCCGAGGAGCCGGTCGGTTCACATCATCTACTACCGTGCTGGTGGAGGGCGGGCCGGAGTTAACCGCCACCAATATAGTGATCGCAACTGGAGCACGCCCGCGATCATTGCCCGGTCTTGAGATCGATGGGGAGTCAGTAATCACGAGTCGAAACGCGCTCGAGATGCGTGAGACACCAAACGCAATCGGCATCGTTGGCGGTGGGGCTATCGGGGTCGAATTTGCCTATTACTTCAGGGCTTATGGCGCAGAAGTCACTATCTTCGAGATGCTTGACCACCTGGTTCCGAACGAGGACGAAGAGGTATCGGCGGAACTCGAACGAGCCTACAAAAAACTGGGTATCAAGTACGTCACCGGAGCGCGAGTTGCCGGCACTGAGCGTCGTGACGGCAAAACGGTCGTCACCTACGAAGCGGCCGGAGAACATACCGAGTACGAGTGCGACATGGTACTGCTGGGCATCGGCGTCGCTCCAAACACGGACGACATCGGCCTGGAGGCAGCTGGAGTGGCGCTGGACGAACGCGGCTTCATTCCGATCGACGGGAAGATGCGGACAAACGTGCCCAACATCTACTGTGTAGGCGACGTGACCGGAAAGCTGCTGCTCGCGCACGTGGCCTTCAAGCAGGGCGTCGTGGCGGCGGAAACGATCAACGGCATGGAAACTCCGGACGTCATATATTCAGACATGCCCCGGGCGACATACTGCCAGCCTCAGGTAGCGAGCATTGGTCTGACCGAAGCACAGGCACTAGAACAGGGCCTGAACGTCAAATCCGGCAAATTCGTCTTCCGCGGTAACGGGAAGGCGATCGCACTGAACGAGTACGACGGTTTCATTAAAATCGTGTCGGATGCAGAGTCTGGTGAGATCGTCGGCGCACACATGATCGGCCCCGATGTGACCGAACTGTTGGCGGAAATCGGTGTCGTGAAGACGTTAGAAGGAACGCCGGACGAGATAGCTTGGACCACACACGCCCACCCGACGCTGTCAGAGGCGCTAATGGAAGCAGCACTGTCCGTAGAAGGCGAGGCCATCCACGGGGCATAAGCAAGTCGACTGGAAGGGTGGATTGCTCCGCTTTCAGATGTGCAATAGAAGTGTCCGTTGAGAAACTTCGACCTGCGTCCGGTGCCCGAGCCTCTCGTAATACATAGGTCGACCGGACCAAGATCCACGCCTACAGATAAACACCCTACTTGCGACGTACCTTGACGATCTCTTCCAACAGGGCCTCAAGCGCGACAGGGTCGATCCCGAGCGCCGTCGCTTCATTCGCGTCCCGGCGAGACGCTTCATCGTCGCCCAGCGCGGCGTAAACGGCTGCACGGTTCGCGTACGGCTCGGCGTAGTTAGGCCTGAGCCGTATAGCCTCTGAATAGTCCTTCAGGGCGTTTTCATTACGGCCAAGAGCATGGTAAGAGTTTCCGCGATCGACGTAAGTATCTGGGTAGTCAGGGAGCAGTCTGACGGCCGCGTCGTAATCCGCAACCGCCTCCAGTTGCTTCCCCTGTTCAGCAAACGCCGATCCACGATAGTGATACATCCCGGCGATAGGGATCGATAACATGATCGCGGACGTAAACTCTCGTTCAGCGTCAGACCACTTGCCCGCATCGAACAACCCAATCCCACGTTCGTAGCGCTCCATCGCCTGCGCTGGGTCAATACCATGGTGTGACGGACGTCGCTCAAACAGTCGACGTAGACGCTGAATCATGTGGCCAAGCATAGGCTAATTTCACTGGCGCCAGCACCGGACCGGGACTTAACAATTCTTTAATCAAAATCGATGGTTTCAGACATTGTTCAAGGTATGGCCATGGGCTTACCGTCGGGACATCGAAAAACGCCCACCAGCCGCTCTTTGTTAATTGCATGGGGCGGCTGTCTGGTTTTCGCCTGTGAAAACAGGCGCCTTTCCGGAGAGTTGAATAGAGATGACTCAGATCGCAGCGACCGCAACGGTCGCCGCACAGCCGATCAACCCGACCCGACTGTTTGGCAAAATTGCACTGCCTGGGGCTCTCCAGATAGCTCCTTTCAGACAGATCTGGGGCGCCCTGCTCCTGATACACATGTCCCGCTGGGTCGAGATCACCGTCGTGGGCTGGGTGATCGTTGAGGCCACAGGATCCCCGTTCCTCGTCTCCCTTGGCGTATTCGCACGGCTCGCGCCGTTCGTGGTCGCGGGCCCTATAGGCGGAGCTATGGCGGACCGCGTCAACCAAGTGTGGTTCATCAGGATCACCAGTTTGGGACGCGTGCTTGTAGCCATTCTTCTCGCGCTGGCGCTTTTCACCATCGGTTCTAACCTGTGGGCAATCTACGCGCTGACCACAATCGGTGGACTGTTCGCCAGTGCTGTTATCCCGGCCCTCCGAGCGCTCTACGCCGATCTGGTTCCTGAACGGGACCTGACAAGTGCGCTCGGATTCGAGTCCATCGCGTTCACTATGTCGCTGATTGCAGGCCCCATAATCGCCGGCGCCCTGTTGCCTTTCGTGGGTGCACCATTGATGTTCGTCGGCACGACGATCTCCTACTCCTTAGCCGTGGTGGCTATGTTTTTCGTATCTTCCTCGCTAGCTAATAACACCAGAACCATTGAGAACGGATCAGGCAAGGATGAGTCACGTCTCGGCCTTCTTAAGTCGATCGCAGAAGGTTTCCAGGTTGCTCGTTCAAGGCCGATTATCGTCGCCGTGTTTGCCGTGATCGTGACGGCAGAAGGTTTTGCTTTCACCTTCCTCCACCTGATCCCCATCTTTGCGACAGACATTCTGGGTGGTGGAGCCGGGACCCTTGGCGCGCTCTGGTCGTTCCAGGGGGCGGGAGAACTTGCCGGATCAATGTTGATCGTGGGATGGCTCGGCAAACGTATCTCGTCTCCGGGCAAGGCACTCCTGATCGCGGTTGCGATATCGATGCTGATAGGTATCCCGCTGGGACTTTCGTCGAGGCTTCCGCTCACCATATTCCTGCTGTTTTCTTTGGGTGTTTCGGCTTCTATGTTCACCGTGATGCAGTCGAACGTAATCTTGTTAACAACCCCGGCCAAGCTGCGTGGCCGGTTAATCGGAATTCAAACCATGTTCCTTATCGCATTTCCCATAGGCGCCGTAGTAGTTGGCTCGATCGCCAGTGTATTTGGCCCACATGTCGCGGTGGTCGCGATGTCGACCACCGGCCTTGTACTTGTCGGATGCGTGGCACTCATGTTCCCGCAATTGCGGGAAAGAATGTCCTCGGTTCGATAATTTATCGATGGTGACCTGACGGACATCCGGCGCTGTGTATGACGATGGGAACACGATCATTCGTCGTCATACCTTGCGTGGCCTCATTCAACCACTGAGAATTGTGTGTATCGCCTTCATCTCTGGCACTCCACACAACTCTCCAGGAGCCCGACTATTGACCCTCCAATCTGATTCCGACGCCGTCCTCGACAAGATAAACACCGGATCGCGGCCATCGGATCTGAAGATCACCGATATGCGCATCGCAGTTGTTGGTCAGGACAACTGGAGATGGCCAATCATTCGTATCTACACCAACCAGGGCCTTGTGGGACTTGGAGAGGTGCGAGATGGCGCAAGCGCACGGTATGCGCTGATGCTGAAAAGCAGGCTTCTGGGCGAAAACCCAACGGAGATCGATCGCCTGTTCAGAAAAATCAAGCAGTTTGGTGGAGACGCCCGGCTCGGCGGCGGCGTGTGTGGCGTTGAGATGGCGTTGATGGACCTAGCCGGCAAGGCGTACGGCGTCCCGGCCTACATGTTCGCCGGGGGGAAATTTAGAGACAGTGTGCGCTGCTATGCCGATACACCGGCATTGCGCGACCCGAAGGCAATGGGTGAGGCCCTCAAAGGCCGGATGGAACGTGGTTTCACCTACCTGAAGATGGATATCGGCACATGGATAGCTGAAGCCGTTGAGGGCGGACTGAACTACCCCTCCGGGATGCTCGAAACAAACGATATCTCACACCCCCTGACCGGCATTCAAATCACAGACCGCGGTATCGAAGCGATGCAGGAATATGTCGCCACCGTCCGAGACATCATCGGCTATGAGATACCTCTTGCCTCGGACCACTTCGGCCACATCGGCCTGGAGAGTTGCATCAAGGTGGCCCGTGCATTGGATCAGTTCTCCCTGGCCTGGTACGAGGACATGATTCCGTGGCAGTACACGGATCAGTGGAAGCGACTTGCTGAGTCTTGCACTACTCCGGTATGCACCGGCGAAGACATCTACCTTAAGGAAGGATTCAAGCCCCTACTTGATTCCCGGGCTGTCGGCGTTATTCATCCCGACCTCGCGACCTCCGGGGGTATCCTGGAGACCAAGAAGATAGGTGACTACGCACAAGAACACGGCGTAATGATGGCACTTCACCAGGCCGGATCTCCGGTTGTCGCGATGGCCAATGTCCACTGCGGCCTGGCGACGGAGAACTTTATGGCGTTGGAAATGCACTCTGTCGACAACCCCTGGTGGGATGACCTAGTTGATGGGATCAGCAAGCCGATAGTTGAAAACGGTTATATTCAGGCCCCTGAAGGACCTGGTCTGGGGATTGAGCTCAACGAAGAGGCGGTGGCGGAACACATCAATCGAGGCAATGAGAATTTTGCTACACATCAGGGCATGTTCGAGCCGACTGATGAATGGGACGCACTTGACGCCCATGACCGGACCTGGAGTTAAGGCAAAGTACCCGTCCGACTCGAATTTACCAACAGGTAAGTTAAGGCGATGAATAACCCTCCACGCCCGTTGGAATTCCGTGCCACTGCAGCGAGGAATTCCAGTGGATTCAGGTCCCACGTATTACCCGCTACCTTAAGCGTCGTGGAGGCGTTAGTGGTAATTCGTATCGGCCGGTAAGGGCAACTCCCCTATCGCTTTATTTGCCGCTTCCTTCATCATCCCCATAACCTGTCATTTCAAAAATGGGAAGACGGATCAACGGCAGATACAGTCACGCCAGTCGTTCCCACATGACACCATTGGCAGCTATTACCGGCTACGCTAGTAGACGTCTCCTATCCATCGACATTCAGCGAATCAAGCAGGTTCCTTTGCCGTCAAGGCGTGAGCGACTCGGCCACACGATCGAAGGCCGCAGAGCGGTGCTCGAGGCGCTTCGCGCCCGTACACCAGTAGATCGCATCTATCTCATGGAGAGTTCTGATCGCGGTCCTCAAATCAACGAAATTCTGGAACGAGCCGCCGAACTTTCAATCGAGGTTGTGTCTGAAAGCCGACGGAACATAGAGCGACGTGCGCAGACTCGAAGACACCAGGGTGTGATCGCACGTGCTCAGGACCCGGTCTATACGGATTTTGATGAACTGTTGGGATCTGCCACGAAACCCGGACGGAGTGGGCTGATCGTAGTTCTGGACGGGATCGAGGATCCGCACAACCTAGGTGCCATCGCCCGAACGGCTGACGCCGCCGGCTCCGACGGCCTTGTGATAGCAGAGCGACGAGCCGTCGGTATTACCCCCGGCGCGATCAGCGCGTCGGCCGGTGCCCTTGAACACGTATCCGTAGCCCGGGTCGTGAACCTGTCTCGCACCATAGACAAGATGCGTGATTCCGGACTGTGGATCGTCGGGTTGGATAGTGACGCCACGCAGATCCACACGGATGTCGACCTTCAAGTGCCTATCGCACTGGTCGTGGGATCTGAAGGCTCAGGAATGTCGAGATTAGTGAAAGAAAAGTGTGACTTTATCGTCCGTTTGCCTATGGCGGGCGCCGTTGAATCACTGAACGCTTCAGTGGCGGTGGGAATCGTTTTGTACGAGGCGGTACGGCAAAGATCCGGTGGCAATGTTCCTGGACAGCGCTAGGAGGCACTAAAAAGGCGCCAATCCCGGTGCAACACAAAGCTCCCCCGCACTCTCCTCTGTGACGATGTTCCGCGACCCACACGCATCAAGCGCTAGGCCTTCTCCACATGTCGTTATCGACACTTAACGTCCCGAGGAACAATTTCCCAAACGCCGAGGCAAGAGCGGCGAAGTCATATGGGCCGTCTGGAACATTAGGCGAGGCAACGTCACCCACAGGAACATTCACATTTTCTGCGAGTTCATTAAATCACGCGAGAGGCACGTGCTCTGTTCTCCTGACCATGTGCCTTCCATACGTGTGTAATCTGCGTGGCAGCTCCATAGAAGCGATAATCCGGGTAGGTCGATGCCGTCAAAGACGTAGAAGTCCACAGTTTACGATGATGAGCGTTACAACTCAGGTATGTCCTCCGGTATTTTCATCGTAGAATCCAACGGTTCATTCCGGCCGGCTATCACATTCGATCAGGAGCTTCCTGAAACGACATCTGTCACCCTAACGACCAGCAACCGATATCGATGGCTGGCGTTTACGACGGTCGCGGTGGGCCAGTTCACTACCGTAATAGGAAATTCCGGTACGGCTGTAGCCCTGCCGCGTATCGCCGATGATTTGGAACTGGACCTGGCAGTAGCGTCCTGGGTGATGGTCGCAATGGCCCTCACTATCAGCGCCGTGCTCCTGCCTATGGGCCGGCTATCAGACGTCATGGGCCGCAAGCGGGTCTACATTGCTGGTTTGCTCGTGATGGCCTCAGGCGTGACCGTAAGCGCCACGTCCCAGAACCTGCCGATACTACTCATCGGCCGGGTTATAGAGGGGTTTGGCGCGGCGATGGTGATGACCGTCGCGATCGCGATTATTACCTCGGTGTTTCCCGCGAGCGAGCGCGGCAAAGCCCTCGGCATGAACATGTTCGTCATCGGGCTTGGCGCCGTTAGTGGCCCGGTGGTCGGAGGCGTGCTGGTGGATGTATTTAGCTGGCGCGCCATATTCATTGCCACCGGAGTCGTCACCATCTTCGGATCCGGGCTGGCCATAATTGTCCTCAATGAGGCAAAGGTCCGTGGCGATACTCCAAAGGCCCAGGGGTCTCTGGACTGGCCCGGCATCTTCATGTCTAGCGCCGGCCTTGCGATATTGATCCTGTCGCTCACCAATGGAAACCGCTTTGGTTGGGATTCTCCCTACGTCATCGGAGGCTTCGTAGCCTTTGTCCTGTTACTGGCATGGTTTCTGCGTTGGGAGGCCCGTGCCGTTTCGCCGATGATCGATCTCACTATCTTCCGGGTAAGCCAATTTTCATGGGCCGTCTCTGGACGTTTCTTTGGCTTCCTTATGAACGGCCCCACCAACTTTTTGATGCCGTTCTACCTTCAGGAAATCACAGGTCGAAGCGCCAGCCAGGCTGGGCTCGTCTCCACACCCTTACCGATCATGATGGCGATCATCGGAGCGCTTGCCGGGAGATGGTCTGATCGATTCGGGTTCCGGAACTTCATGCTAGTCGGCCTTGGATTGCAGCTTGGAACCCTGGCAACCTTTTCTACCTTCAACCATTCCACACCACTAGCCGTCATCCTCCTCACGATGTTTGTCCATGGAGTTGGCTCTGGGCTTTGGATGGCGCCAAACATGTCGGCCGCAGTCGGCGCAGTTTCAAGGTCAGCGTACGGGGTTGCTGCGGCGTTTCTGAATTTGGTACGTAACACAGCCAACGTCACGGCGATTGCTGTCGCGGCCGCAATTGTGGCCGGTGTCATGATCTCCCGTGGCGTCAGCTCTGACCTAGACGCCGTATCAGAAGATCCCTCTGGACCGGCTGGTGACGCCTTCGTTTCCGGCATGCACATCGTGTTCCGTATCCTGATTGCATCAGGTGTGCTCGCTATGTTCGCAGCGATCATGGCCCAGAGAAAACGTTCCCAGACCGAAAAAACGCAGCACGCGTGCGCGTCCGTCAGGAAATCCGATTAAGGCTGCGGTCAACGACAACTACGTCTAAAATGCCCCGGCGACCGAAGAGGAATAACGACGGCCCGTTATCTGCACCAGAACAACGATAGCAAAAATCCCGGCACCTCAACGAATCGATTGGAGACCCACCAATGGGCAAGCTTGACGGCAAGGTAGCGATCATCACCGGCGGAGGAACGGGGATAGGAAGAGGAATAGCAGACTCTTTCCTGGCTGAGGGCTGCACCGTCGTGATATCCGGGCGTCGGGCTGAGGTCTTGGAAAAGGCGAAAACGGAGCTTGAGGCCGGCGGTGGCACGATCATGACGGTTCAGTCTGATGTGACCGACGAGGGCGACGTCATCAGCCTGTTCAAGCAGACCATCGATCGGTTTGGCCAACTGGACATCCTGGTGAATAACGCCGGGGTAGGTCAGAGCGGCCCGATCGAGGACACGTCACTTGAGGACTGGCAGTACATCGTTTCCATCAACCTTACGGGGCCGTTCCTCTGCACGCGTGAAGCGTTCAAGATAATGAAACCGCAAGGTGGCGGCAGGATCATCAATGTCGGTTCAATCTCGGCAAAAGTACCGCGTTTCGGTTCCGTTGGATACGCATCTACAAAGCACGCCATGACAGGGCTCACGAAAACCGCAGCACTTGAGGGACGCGAATTCGGCATCTCGTGTGGGCAGCTCAATCCCGGCAACACAGAGTCCGAACTTATGATTGCGACGAGGGCCAGGGAGGGCGCAGATGCCAATCCTATGATCCCGGTCTGGACGCAAGGCGAGGCGGCGCTCTATATGGCCACCCTCCCTCCAGAGGCCAACGTGCTAGAGATGACGGTTATTCCGATCATCCAGCCGTTCGTAGGTCGCGGATAATAGATCCCGTTCCACAAATAGAAGGACATACATATGGGCAAGCTTGATGGAAAAGTCGCCGTTATCACCGGCGGCGGCACCGGCATCGGGAAAGCCATCGGCAAGGCGCTCGCAGAAGAAGGGTGCGATGTCGTCCTTGCTGCGAGGAACGCCGTACGACTCGACGAGTCCGCGGCCGAGATCGCTGCAATGGGAGTACGGACGCTGGCTGTCCCTACCGACGTTGCGAAAGAGTCGGATGTGATCGCACTGTTTGAACGTGCGATGGCAGAGTTTGGGCGCGTAGATCTGCTGGTCAACAACGCCGGTGTAATTGACGGCGGTCCAATCGATGAATTAACGCTTGAGAAGTGGCACGCGACGTTCAGCGTCAATGTGGACGGGTTGATGATGTGCACGCGTGAGGCGTTCAAGATCATGAAAGCTCAGGCCGGCGGGCGAATCATCAATATAGGATCCGTCGCATCCGACAGGCCGCGCGAGTGGTCCGCTCCGTACACCTCCAGCAAGCACGCCGTAACCGGGCTTACGAAGTCCACAGCGCTGGACGGACGCGAATACGGAATCTCTTGCGGGCAGCTCAACCCGGGCAACACGTGGGTGGAGCGTCGTGCGGACGGCAGATCTGCCAGCGGGAAGGACATGGGCGCGGAGCCGATGGTCGAGACCGTTGACATGGCGAACGCTGCGCTCTTCATGGCGACACTACCCCCGGAAGCAAATGTCCTTGATATGACGGTCATACCGAACACGATGACGTATTTGGGACGAGGTTGACGGTTCTCGATGCACACCAAACTTGCCTGGGATGTGTAAGACCACATGGAAAGCCTTCCCAACAATCGCCAGTGCATTGCGATCGCGGCCCGCGACTCCCTAAAGGTTGAAGATCGCTAAACTGCATACCATGCGTTCGCTGTTTCGCGCCCGCATACCACTCTTGAGTTTTATGGCCCGGAGACTTTTTTGATCGTCGTTCGCCGTTTTGTAGCGATACTCCTGATACCGATTTTTCTAGTTTGGTTCACCGCCAGCACGGTCAGATCCGGACTTGACCGAACACTTTTCGACGACAGTTTCCTCGCCGACCAGTTGGAGAAGCAGGATTTCTACAACTGGCTCCATGACGATCTCGTCAGAGTCGCACTTGATGACCTGGTAGACGTCGGCCTGGATATCGACAGTGATTTCCTCCCCGAGGGAGAGACGACAGTCGAGTTCGCCGACCCGGAGACCACCAGAAAAGCAGCCAGGTCCCTTCTGTTGACGACATTCCCTCCCGAGTACCTCCAGGAAATCACTTCAGAAGCGCTTGCTGAGTTCATGCCCTACCTCCGCGGGGACTCGGATGAATTCGCGATACCCCTGGCACTGAACGAACGCGTCTCCGGGTTCTTCACTGGCCTAGAGGACACATACGTCGAGGTCGATCTCGCCAATTCGCTCGTCGATGAGCTTATCGCTCCGGCGGCCATCAAGTCCGCTGGAGACTTCACTGAAGGTCCTTTCGGGCTTGTACTGACCCCGGAGCAGGCGGGGGAGGCGGCACGAGAAATCGTGCCTACAGAATGGATAGATGAGCAGGTGTTCACCACTCTGGACGCGCTGAATGCTTATCTGAGCGGCAACTCAGACACATTCGCGATCACGGTCTCTTTCAAAGATCGTGTTCCAGTCGCAGCTCGGGTTACCAAAGACATACTCACCGAATCCAACGCCGAGCAGGTGATATTCGACAAACTGATAAAGCCCACGATCACGGAACAGATCGGATTGATGACCGTACTTTCGTACGAGGTCACGATCGATGACGATGAAATCACAGAAGCCGTCAACCGCATCACCCCACCCGAGTGGGTACGCGGACATATCGACGCCATCATCGATAACGTAGCGGCATACATGTCCCGTGATTCTGAGGCCGTTTCATATACGATCGACCTATCGGAACAGCGTGACGCTGCCATGGACGTGGTCGCCGATCTGGCCGTCGCAAAGGCCGTTGAGCAGGTGAACGCGATACCGCAGTGCGCATCGCTTGCCGAGGGCCAGAATGCTCTTATGGCGATCTCGTCCGGGAGACTTCCGGGCTGTACCAACCCCAATCTCCCCGTAGATCAATTCCTGGGGCAACTCGTCACGAACCTCAATGCCGAGGTCAAAAATATTATCGGCCGCCAGTTCCCGGACTCGGTGACGTACGACGAATCTCTATTCACAAACGCGCTTGGTGGGCAAGGTTCCACTGACCTTGAAAGCGTGCGGGATAAGATCGCCGAGGGAATCACGATCGACGCTGATGACGTGCTAGGTCGGTTCTCCGATCAGGACCAGACCGCTGATCTAATTCTGGAAATCATCCAAACAGGTCGCTCGTACACTCAAGTCGATTTTGACCGGTACCGCGAAGAACGGGCGGCAAACCGAGGCACGGACGATCTCAACGGTGTAGACATGTTCCGAAGTACTCCCCTCGGTCTCGTACTTGGCACTCTGGGGGCAGTGATTGCAACAGGTGTCGGGTTACTCATACTGTTTATTATCGGGATTCTTGGCGGTCAATCCTGGACGTCACGCTTGATCTGGGGGGCATCTGCCCTGACCTTCTCGGCGCTGATAATTTGGCTTGCGTTTACGCAGGTTATTGGCGGGGTTGGCGCAGATTTTGCCACCGAGGGAATCCTGGAAGAGATCGAAACCCAGATCGCTGAAAAAGAACGACAGGATAATCCCGTCGGAATGCTGGTGCTGGCACGAGATGAAGGCGTTGAGAAGCTTCGGGCCATCGGTGATGCGATTACGGGCGAGTTTGCGAAGTACGCGATTCTCTGGCTTGCGGTCGGCGTTATCGCCATCATTGCCGGTACCGTCATCCGCGTGACCGGCGGGAAAAGACCGTCAGTTACTCAGAGGCCAGCGGGACTCGAGACCAATCAGTGAGACCTGAATAGCACGTAAAAAGCATAAGGCCCGGCGTTTCCGCCGGGCCTTATGCTTTTTCTCCGAACGAGATTTGGCTTAGATCCTGCGGAACTTCTGGATACGCTGTCCTTCCAGAACCTCACCACAGTACAAAGACTGCTCTGAGTCAGACCAGATGCCATGAACGGCATAGAACTGTCCCGGATCATCCGTCGGGAACCGTCCCCACCGACTCTGTACTTCACCTTTCGCGTTGGCAATCGACATACGGTTGCGCAGTTCACCAACGTAAACGGTATCTGGGAATCTCGGGTCGATGTAGATGTCGGTCGGTTGAATGAAGTCGGTCCAATTTTCCTTGTGATTGCCCTGCAGATCAAAAAGTTGGACTCGGGCATTTTCACGGTCCGCAACGTACACGGTATCTTCATGCACCCAGATGTTGTGCGGCGTGTTGAAGTCGCCATCTCCGACGCCAATGCCACCAGGATTTAGTTTGGTCCTGTGGCCAGACTGGCCCCAGCCGAATTTGTAGTCTCCGGACTGGGAGTACACGTGAACTTTTGTGTTGCCGTAACCATCTGATATATACAGGTCCCCGTTACCGGCCACTGCAGCATCCGTCGGCCTATTAAACGGCTGACCATCAGCGGCTTCAGTCCCTTTGGTGCCGAGCGTGATGACATGTTCGCCGCCCTTGGTGAACTGCTTGACGGTGTGATCTGCACTGTCTACGAGCCAGACAGTGTCATTCTCGCCCCAGCAGATACCGTGAGCGCTCGGGAAGTGTCCCTCGCCAAAGGACCTTATAAAGTTCCCGTCCTTGTCGAACACGATAATCGGGTGTTCACCACGACAAAAGACGTACACCTCATCATTGTCGTCGACGGCCACTGCGCCGACCTGCGTGAATTCCCAGCCGTCCGGAAGCTGTCCCCAGCCCTCGACCAGTTCGTATCGGTATTCACCGCTGCCTACTGTGATTGCCATTTGTTGCCCTTTCGTATCGTCGCGGCCAGATATTAACGGACCCGTTCGGGCCTCCGACCGGGCGAGTCTACTCCAAATCCATTCAGGGCAACGTCTGTATGGAGCAGTCATCACCTTATTCTCATTTACGCAGGCGTTATTCTGCTCATCCCTGCCGTAATCCGTGTCGAATTGCGTCGTCATCAACAGGCATCATCCACGTACCATCGCTGCCCATGCCAATAAAGCACCACGGACCGTCAGGCGCAGTGGCCGTCGACGACAATGATGAGGTGTACGTCTTTTGTCGTGGTG
>JAAZYK010000034.1 GCA_014239685.1 Dehalococcoidia bacterium
GGGTCTGTGATCGTCGCCGCGCTGTTGCTGTCTCCGAAGGGACTGCTGCCCGAGGTCCCGGGCAGGCCAAAACGACCGTCCCCCGCTCCGGATACCGGCCGTACCCTAGACGAGGACGATGACGGTGAAGGGCGATGACCATGTCTGTGCTGCGTGTATCTGAACTGACAAAGGATTTCGGCGGACTCAGAGCCGTCGACGGTGTTTCATTTCACGTCGATGAAGGCGAATTTGTCGGGCTGATCGGACCCAACGGATGCGGCAAGACGACCACGTTCAACTGCATCTCAGGGATGCTGGAATCGACATCCGGCACGATCGAAGTTCTCGGCCAAGACGCTACCGGCATGCGGCCAGAGCAGATCCAGAATCTTGGGCTGACACGGACTTTCCAACACACCCGGCTCTGGCGAGAGATGACGGTGATCGAGAACCTTTTAGTGCCGCCTCGCCATCAGTTCGCTCCCAATTATTTGCTCTCATTGCTGCGGCCGGGTTCGCGTAAGGCCGAGAAAAAGCGCCTGGATGATGCTTATTCGGTATTAGACACCCTTGAGATCGCTCACATTGCACACAACCTGGCAAGCGAGCTGTCAGGCGGGCAGAGCAAGCTGGTCGATATCGGCCGGACTCTGATGGGATCGCCGCGCATCCTGTTGCTGGACGAGCCGGTGGCCGGTGTCGCGGGTCCGCTCGCTGAGAGAATTTTTCAGTATCTACACACCCTGACGTCTGAAAGTAACGTCGGGATGCTGGTCATCGAACACAACATGGATTTCATCCTACGAACCGGGGTCGATAGAATAGTTGTCGTGGATGCTGGACACGTCCTGATGGAGGGCACCCCCGACGAAGTCAGGCAAAACCAGGACGTTATCGAAGCCTACCTGGGCAGCTCATGACAAATACGGCAGATACAACCAGTGCCCCTGTCCTCGATGTGACAGGTCTTGAGGGCGGTTACGGGTCCGTTCAAATCTTGCACGGCATTGATCTTCACGTAGATCGGGGTGAGTTCATCACGATCATCGGGCCCAATGGTTGCGGGAAGTCGACATTCCTGAAGGCGTTGTTTGGCCTAGCTACGCAGTATGACGGCAAGGTGCTGCATGACGATACGGACGTTTCAGGTTGGCGCACCGACAGGCTGGTTGCACGTGGAATCGCGTACGTGCCGCAGGTCGACAATGTTTTTCCGTCATTGACGGTCCGCGAGAACATGCAGATGGGCGGGATTCGGTTGTCGTCCGGCAAGTTGACCATAGGCATTGACCGAGCCTGCTGGACCTTTCCGGATCTGGAGCCACGGATCAGCGATCTGGCCGCCACCCTTTCCGGCGGCGAACGCCAGATGCTGGCGATATCACGAGCGCTCATCTCAAACCCATCATTCCTGCTGCTAGATGAGCCCACCGCCGCGCTCTCACCTAAATATCAACAACAGATCATGGGCTGTATCGATTCGCTCCGGGAAGGAGGAATGACGGTGCTTCTCGTCGAGCAGAACGCCCGTCTATCGCTCGCCCGGTCCGACCGCGGGTACATATTCTCCGGCGGCAAAGTGGTTCATACTGGTAGCGCCGCCGATATTCTCGACGATCCGAAGATCGGCGAATACTTCCTCGGCGTGCACCAGTAACGCAGGTCAACCTGGTGCACAAACCGAGTTGTTAAGTAGCCCGGCAGATCTCACTAATCCGCCATCGCCTCCGGTCGTTTTGCAAATCGCCGCGTAATCAGGTTCACCGGCGTAGATCCGGGCGGGGGCGTGCCGCCGTTGGCGGCCGTCTTTTCTGCGTATTCCAAAGTGAAACGGTCCTGGAGGTCATAGAGCACCTGCCCCATCCTGGTCTCGTGGAAAAACCAAGCCCACATTCGCACCCCTCCAGGTGTTGAAGCGCCAGGCTGCTCGTTGGCAGCTTCCATGTAGTACGACTTGACGTCATCGACCATGAACCGGACAACGACAGGCAGAGGTTCGTCCTGGCCCTCCGGAGGTTCAGGGTTATCCCCGGCCGCCAGTCCGGTCAGGTAAGTCGCTATTTCCGGCATCGAGTCCGCACTAAGTCCGCTGAGGCCGAAACTAGTACGCCCCATCCGACGTACCGATTCCGAGTACCAGGGAGCAAGCAAACCGACTTCCTGAAGCAGTGATTGCTGGAGAGTTTCAGCAGGTTTGGACACAGCTTGAAGGGGAGGAAGCGGCAATACACAACTCCAGGCCATATCGCTCTCAGGTGTCACGGGCGAGTCGTGCGGGTAGTCTTCGATGATCGGACCGGACTCCCGGTCAAAAAGCCCGAGAAGCGACCGCAGGACGTCCATCTGGAACTCGGGTTCATTCGGCGCGCCTAGGGGTCGACCAAACTCGAACGGTACCCAGAGAGAACGTGAGGGGTTGATCCTTTCTGTATGCTCACGGACCAGACTTATCCCCGCGGTAGGTATACCTAGGGCTTCGATGTGGTGCTGTAGCCCGCCAACGGCGCGCGTACAGTTCGGTCAGACAGGAATCAGGATCGCAGCCGTTACGCCGTCCTCTTTCAGAAGCCTCGCGACCTGGGACGCCGTGTCGTTCATGCGCGTCGGATCGGTAGCGCCCATAAACGAGTAGTGCCAGTTCGCCACAGCTCCTATTTCGCCGTTGGCCTCCAACTTCCTCAACAGTTCAAGTGGAAAGACAAGGTTGGGGTCTTGCTGGAATCCGCTCCGGTCGAAATTTACACTCACGTGACTCATCGCGAGATCTGCGTAATCAAGGTCTCCCGGCAGCAGCCGGTATTCTGCGGATCCCCTTGCGAATTTTGTGTCGTCTGCACGGTGTAAGCCCGCGGTCGAAATGATCGCTACCCGCGCATTCTTCAAATCTGGGGCAGAAACCCAGGGTGCCGGCCCGTAATCTTGAATCGGGACTTCCAGCAGATTGGCCGCTATTTCTGGCGGTAGATCGGCGAGTCTTACCATCGTGCAGGAACCTACTTTGAACTTGGAGTGGATTACTGAGCGTTTGATACACACCGAAACGGGGCGCGTCTAGGTCACTCAAGCGAAGCTACTCTACAGCCTTGATCCACTGGGCCACACCGTGGCCAAGGGTCACCATGCGACTGACCCCGGCGGAATAGCGCACAACCATCTGCCACGCTTCGTCTGGTATGTCGGCGGTGGATGGTTTGAAGTGGGAGATGCCCGCCGCCGCCACGATCACGCTTTCCATCACTTCTTCTATCGCCCCATCAATCTCTCCCTCCTCCTGCATCGGTTCATACGACTCGATGACGAGTGAAAGCAGGCCCGGCCAATGGGCGAGGTGCCGCCACAGCGTTGCGATAGACGGGTTGTCATTAGTCGCCCCAAGAAGTTTGACACGCTCGAGCAGCGCCCAGGTTTCCGCTTCTATCTCTTCCTTCTCGAGGAGTGGCCATAATTCCGGCCAAGAATCCGGGGATGTCAGGGTGTAGTTGGACGCTTGTCCTGATGGTTCGCCAACCAGCGCATTAAGAGCTATCAGGTTCATGCCATTCGACCGGTTATAGGCATCAATCACTGCACCGAATGCCTGACGATCCTCTGCCAATAAGCCTCTGGACCGTAGCGTGGCAGCTGACAACGGTCCAGGAACTGGAAACTTCGATTTGACCTTGAGGGCCTGTAACGCCGCGTCCGGTTGACCGGTTTCGTAAATAGGACGGGTCGCCGCCCAAGTCGCTTCAAGTCCACCTTCGATATCTGCAAGCGTCCGCCAGATCGAAGTGATTAGAGGTATCTGCATAACCTCTCGGATATCAGCGAATATCTCGGCGGTCCGGCCGGTCGCCTTCGCCTCGGATATTGCCGTCACAGGGTCGCGGCCGTGAGTTGGGTTCATGAAGTGGACACCTTTAGATCTTCAGCCATTAAAGCGGTCGAATTCACTATCGACTCTCGGGAGTGTATGTGATCCAATGATCTCTCAATGGCTTCGGCTAGATAAGTAGGTCGTAAATATAAATTCCGCCATTTCCTGCTAATACCGTGACCGGTTTTCTGGATCATCCCGGCCGTCATGCTTAGTGAACGGATGGAGAGGAAGATATATTCCCTTCTTGAATACATGCTGGCCGGACTGGATTAGGGGCGATCCGGTTTGAGGCGACTTAATCAATTAGAACGGAATTAAAAGCAAAGATGGCAGATCTACGTTTCGGCGCGTTCCTCGCGCCACATCACCCTATCGCCGAGCACCCTGTATTACAGATGCAGGGTGACCTGGAGTTCGTCGAACATCTCGAAAAGTTGGGCTACGACGAGTTCTGGTGCGGAGAGCACCACTCCACGGGTTGGGAAGTCATCGCGTCGCCAGAGATGTTCTTGGCCGCCGCTGCCGAGCGCACAAATCGCATCATGCTCGGCACCGGCGTTGTTTCACTGCCCTATCACCACCCGTTTATGGTCGCCCAGCGCATGGTGCAGCTTGACTACATGTCAAAAGGCCGGGCGATCTTTGGTTCCGGTCCTGGTGCCCTGCCATCCGACGCACACACGATGGGCATCGACCCAATGCTCCTGCGGGACCGGCAGGACGAGGCGATGGGCGTAATTCGGCGCCTGTTCGAAGATAATGAGCGATTCAGCTACAAGTCTGAATGGTTCACCCTCAACGACGCCAAGTTACAGTTGAAACCGCTTCAGAAAAACATGGAATTCGCCGTCGCTTCAATCGTCAGCCCTTCCGGTATGACGCTGGCGGGGAAGCACGAAGCAGGAATTCTGTCGATCGGCTCGATGACCAAAGAGGGCATCAGGGCGCTGCCTATGCAATGGAGCTTTGCAGAAGAATCTGCGCTCAAGCACGGCAAGACGGTTGATCGGAAGAACTGGCGCATCGTGCTCAGCTGGCACATCGCTGAGACGCGGGAACTCGCCCGCGAACAAGCGCGCGATGGGTTGTTGAAGCACAACAACGAGTACACCGTGGGCACCCTCGCGGGTGGCGAGGGGGTGACCTTCAAAACCGGTGACGAAGCGGTGGACGCCGTCGGCTTCTCGGACGAGAGCACGGCGGTCATCGGAACGCCGGACGACCTGGTGGCGAGAATTCGCCAGATGCTGGAGCTCACCGGCGGGTTCGGCACGGTTATCGGTTTCGTACACGACTGGGCGAACCGCGAAAACATGCACAGGAGTTGGGACCTTGTGGCCCGTTACGTGATTCCTGAAGTCAACAACATGCTTGACAGCTATCGCGAGTCGAACAAGTTTGTTATCGAGAACCGGAGCACGTGGCTGCGGGCCGGTGAAGCTGTCGCAAGTAAGATTCGAGACAACGAGCGTGCTCTCGCTGCCGCGCAATTAGACGAAGACAGAGGCCGGATGATTCTTCGGAGTGGGGCTCGTCTCACGCCGGGTGTTGCCGACCTTGCGAAGGAAGACGAGCGACAGAGCAAGAAGTAGCTCCGATTAGAAACGCCAGCGGTTGCGGCTCGCGAACGAATTAGACGCGATAAGGTTATGTCTGCCCGAGATCATCATCAGGTGACACTTGAAGATTGTCGCCGCCGGCTGTCTAAAGCGATCCGATCGTGTCCAGGCCAAGATAATAGCGGCCGGCCGTTTCAAAGTTTGTCGGCCGTCCCTGGAACTGTTGCACGATTACGTGGATGTCCTGGTAGCGCCGTTGCACCGGGTTGCGTTTGAAAATCGCACCGGCGCCGCAAATCTCATAGGCAGCGTCTACCACCTGAACCGCCTGCCTAATCGCATAAGTAGAGGCCATACGGATCTCCGCCCTGATCGCCAGATCTACCTCGCCACGGTTGACTGCCGCATCCCACATCTTGGACGCCGTTGAGCGCAGATAAGAGTCGGCCGCCCTGAGGATAACTTCGTTTTCACCGATCTGACGATGCACGGTTGGCCTATCAATCATTGGGCTCGACACACCATGCTGTGACTTTTTCGTGGCGACCCCGATCGCATCGTCAAGGCACGCCCTAGCCAGCTCTACAGCAAGCGCGGCAAACCCTATCGAATACATCGGAACCTTTGGGGTCACGTAGAGTGGGCCGTTTTCATATGTGGCCATCGAGTCTACGTATGTATGGTTCTCGGGCACAAAATGATCGTCTAGGTCAAAACTCAAGCTTGCTGTACCGCGTAGTCCGCTCACATCCCATGTATCCACCATCGGCACATCTCCCTTCGGCACAAGGGATGTGCGTATTTCTCCGGGACGGCCATCTACCGGTCCTCGCGCAACAAGCCATGTCCCGTGGCTGCTGCCACTGCTGAAGTCCCAGTGCCCGGTGACCCTGTATCCACCCTCAACTGGCACGGCGATCGTGTTGCGCGAGGGCGGTCCATTCGTAATAGCGGCACGCTGATCGTTCCAGATCTCACGGGCCGTTTCGACTGGCATTCTTACCGAATCGGTGGCAGTTATGTTGTTCTGATTGACGCACCATGCGGTGCTGGCATCAACACGAGCAAATATCCGGACTATCTCCAGTAGTTCTGGATGCGGGATCTCACCCCCACCAAGCGATTTCGGCACCAGCAGCCTGAAAAGGCCGGCGTCTGCCATTTCGGCCGCAAGGTCAGCTGGAATCCGCCGCCCCTCGTCGATTTCTTCTACACGCCCGGCGACTTTTTCCGCTAGACCAATGGCGATATCGATGTATCCGGTTGAATCAGGAAAACTCATGGTCGTAGAGTAGCAATTTGTGGCACCTGCGTGTGAGGCGGGTTTGACAATCGAACAGTTGGCCGAGGCAAGGGCGGTGGTGCCTGTCGGTAGCAAAATCGAGATTCTTGCGACAATGCATGGCCGAAGCGGTGAGGGGCTCTACAAAAGCTACCTGATACGTCGCAGAGATCCATAGCGCGGCTTCAACGACCTGTTCAACAACCGCCGATCACGCTTCCCTGATATGTCTGGGAGCCAACTAAACGAGTCTCCATGAAACCCGGGGTGATTCAATCACCAGTTGGTATGGGATCCGTCCTCTCGGTGAGGGTGCGGCGGCTCCCAGAATTTGAGTGGTTCGTCCAGCTTGCTTTCGTCTACCTCAATGCCGAGTCCTGGATTGTCCGGGACCGTATAGCCGTTACCCTCAAAAACGATCTGCTCCGGGAAAATATCAAAGTCTGGGCTGGCAGCACGATCCATGTTGACCTCCAGCCATGAGAAGTTTGGTACGGCTGCACCGAGATGCACGGAAGCCGCTGTGCAAATCGGGCCGAGCGGATTGTGGGGCATCAGGTCGATGTAGTGTGCCTCTGCCCAACCGGCCACCTTCATCGACTCCGTGAACCCGCCAACGTTGCATATGTCCACCCGGGCAAAATTGGTAATTCCTCGCTCTATGTATGGCAGGAACTGCCACTTGGAGGCGAACTCCTCGCCTATCGCAAACGGGATATCGGTCAGGGTACGAAGCTGTTCATATGCCTCAGGCGTCTCATCACGAATCGGTTCTTCAATGAAGTCCAGGGTATGGGTCGGCATCATCTGGCAGAACGATGCAGTTTCGGCGACATTCAACCGATGGTGATAGTCGATTCCGATGACGGGCCGATTGCCGAGCTGCTCACGCGTCTTGATCAACCATTCAGCCGAATTCGAAATCGACTCCCTTGGCTCAAACAGACCGCTGCCCTCAATGTCCATCTTGTCATACGACATTCGGAAAGCGTTTATTCCCCGTGCCATGAACTCTTTCGCTTGTTCGATCATCTCCTGGCCATACGGGGCCGACGTCGTTGCAAACACCGGGATCTGCTCCCGGTTCTTGCCGCCGAGCAGCTCGTATACGGGTACGCCAAGCTTCTTGCCTACGATGTCGTGTAGGGCGATATCGATCGCCGAGATGGCCGCGGTCATCGTGCGACCACCCTCGAAATACTGACTTCGATACATCTCCTGCCAGAGCGCGCCTCTACGCATCGGGTTACGACCAACCAGCCACTCCCGGTAGTGCTCCACGATCCCTTTGACACCGAGCTCCCGACCCGAAAATCCGGACTCCCCCCACCCGTATATGCCTTCGTCAGTCTCAACTTTGACAAGCATCTGGTTCCGGCGCCCAATCCACACGGCGTACGGTTTTATGTCGGTAATCTTCATATGCGGGGATGCCTTTGGATATTCGGTGAAAATAATTGTGGCCAATCCCCGTTCCCTATTTCAGGGTAAGGTCCGCCACCGCCTTCTCATTTAGTTCAATTCCCAATCCCGGCCTGTCACTTAGGATCATGTGACCGTTCTTCGGGATGACGCTGTCACCATAGAGGGCAGCGACATCGTCTAAGGGTCCAGAGAATTCGGTGGAGAACTCATGCGGACGGGTACCGTTCTGGACCGTTGAGAACACATGTAACGAAGCCATGCTGTTGATCCCCGCCTGCGGGCTGTGTGGCATTACCGGCTTGTCCAGCGTGGTCGCCATGTCAAAGATTCGTTTCACCTCGGACGGGCCACCGGCACTGAGGATGTCCGGTTGGAGTATGTCAGGGTCGCCGAGCAGGATTAGGCTCTGGAACCACCACCGAAAGGCATCCTGTTCACCGGCCGAAATGGCGACGTCCAGAGTGTCTGCGATCTGTTTCAGACCTGTCAGATTCCAGTTGGGAATCGGCTCCTCGAAATGGTCGATCCCCAGTTCTTCGAATCGCCGTCCCTGTTGAATTGCGGTGGAAACCGAGTAGCCGTTGTTGGCGTCAAAGCCCAGGTAATTACCGTCCGACAGGAACTCTCGGACCAGCTTGAACATCTGGTAATCCTTCTCCGGGTCAGCGTCCTGTCTCCAACCCTTCCAATCCATCCGAATCTTGAAAGCCCGGAAGTTCATGTCCCAGCCTTTTTGGACGAGCGCCAGCATTTCGTCCGGCTGCATCTGCCAACCTGATCCGGTGGACCAGTACAGCTCGATGTCGGTTCGAGCTGCTCCACCCATGAGTGTGTATACCGGCAATCCTGCGTCTTTTCCCATCAGGTCCCATAAAGCCACATCGATCACGCCGACGACGTTCGCCGGGAGTTTGAAGAGCCGGTCGTCCTTGCCAAGTGCGAGCGTCTCCCAGTGACGGTCGATTTGAAGCGGGTCTTCGCCTATCAGGACCGGTTTGATAACGCTCTCCAGGTACGCGTCAAAGATGGTGCCATTCTTTCCTGGAACACCCGGATTCGTGCCCGGCGACTCTGCCCATCCTTCAACCCCGGCATCCGTCTGAACCCGGAGCAATCCTTTGCCGGTCTTCAACTGCGTGACGGTTATGTCGGTGATTTTCAATGGAAGATCCTTTGATATTTGAAACGGATTGGAAACTCTGGCGTTTGGAGACTTTACTTCAAAAAGTGCCAGCATATCGGCGGTTTACCTCGCTGACCGTTCGATTCTTGCTGTTATTTCTCTCCCTGTTGCCGTTGCAGTACGCGCATGAGTAGTACGGGCGAGCGCGGATACCAATCCATCCCTGCTCTATGTCTCGTTAATCACCATAGCTGCCCGATCAACAGGCCCTGACCCGGATCTCGTACGTTTCAGGTGATCGATAGGCGTATGATCCGCCGCATCGCCCCTCAGCCAGACGCGAAGCGCCCATTCAGCGTCGCCAGTTGAACAAGATCAGGAGAATACGTTGAAGGTAACCGGATTCGATACCAAGGTCGTCAGGAACGTCGAGCCGTTCATCGGTGGCCGTTGGTGGCTGTTCATCGAGCTGTATACCGACGAAGGGATCACCGGCCTGGGTGAGCGCATCACCGGCGGAGCTTACTCAAACAACATCGACGATATGCAGACGCAGATTCACCTGATCAAGGAACTGGTCGAGCAGTACGTCATTGGCGAGGACCCGTTCAATGGTGAGCGGATCTGGGACCGGATGTACGCCTCCCGCCACGACTTCCGACACCCGAGCCTGTACGCGACCCCGGTCATCAGTGGGATCGACATGGCGCTGTGGGACATCCGTGGTAAGGCAACGAATCAGCCGGTCTACAACCTCCTCGGCGGCAAGTACCACGAGCAACTACGCGCATACGCATACATGCCTGGAATGCGAGAGATACAGGCCGATCCATCGTTAGCCGGCCCGGCCGCGATAAAGCTGCTCGAAGAAGGCAATTCGGCCTGCAAATTGGACCCCTTCATGCCGATGTACCCGATCCCTCGGGACATCACGCTTAAGGAGATCAAGAACGCCGAGAAGATTTTCCAGGCTATCCGGGCTGCCGTCGGAGACGATCTTGAGGTAGGAATAGGCACGCACGGGCAGCTATCTACGTTCAGCGCTATCCGCGTGGCGGACATTCTTGAGCCATACCACCCGTACTGGTTCGAAGAGCCTGTCCCGCCAGAGAACATCGACGAAATGGCAAGAGTCGCCGCTCACACAAGCATCCCGATTGCGACCGGCGAGCGTCTGGTGACGAAGTACGAGTTTTCCAACCTCCTCGAAAAAGGTGCTGCATCGATCATCCAACTGGATGTCGGGCAATGCGGCGGGATCACCGAGTCCAAGAAAATCGCCGCCATCGCAGAGGCACATTACGCAATGATCGCTCCCCACATGTATTGCGGGCCGATCGCATCATCTGCGGCGATTCAGATAGACACTTGTTCGCCGAACTTCCTGATCCAGGAGGCGAATCAGGGGCCGCTGCACAAGACAATCTTCAAGGAGCCGCTTGTGTTGGATAACGGGTTCATCACTCCGCCGACCGGACCAGGATTAGGGATCGAGTTTGACGAGGATGTCTTGAAGTCACACCTGGTCGAATAAGGCCCTGCAGTCCGGCTTATTTTTAGTAAGTAGGTCTGACAGCTTCGTTTTTTAACCACACGGCACGGGTGTCGCGAATCATCTGAAACAAAACAAACGTGTCACGGCCACTAACAGCACCTTCCAAGAATAGTGGGGAGAAGAGGATTGGCAGACAAACTGCGCGTCGGGGTTATCGGTTGTGGGGAGATGACCGTCAACCACGGCATCGGTTACATGAACTCAAGCAAGTACGAGATAGTTGCGATATCGGACCTGAGCGATCAGGCGATGAAGGATTACGACGAACATTTCGCTGAATGGGATGACTACAAGGCGGAGCACTTCAGCAACGCCCTAGATATGCTTGACAAGTCGAACCTCGACGTTGTCTCCGTCGGCGTGTGGGACACCGGGCACAGCGCAATGACCCGGGCGGCGGCGTCTTCTGGAATCAAGGCGGTGCTATGCGAAAAGCCGATGGCAGACACGCTCGGTGCAGCGAACGACATGATGCTGGTTTGCAGACGTAACGGCGTGAAACTTGCGGTCGGACACCAGCGCCGTTGGCTGCCTGCTTATACGTTGGCAAAGGACCTGATAGCGGACGGTGAGATCGGTAAGGTCAGCTTCATCAAGGTATACGCCCGGGACGGACTCCCAAACTACTCCTCGCACCAGGCAGACCTGTTCCGGTATTTACTTAGCAATGCGGAGTGCACATGGGCGATGGGTAACGTGGAGCGTGAAACGGACCGCTGGGCACGTGCAATACCCATCGAGGACAAGGCCTTGGCGGTGTTTGGCTTCGACACAGGAACCGAGGCTATGATCCTTTCCGGACTAACGCCAAAACACGGCTGGGGCGCCGAGATCTTTGGCACCGAGGGCATGATCAAACTCACCCTTGAAGATCTAAGGGTCATGAACGGCAGTACCAATGGCTGGGATCATCGGGTACCGCGCGGAAATCATGCTGCACCGGGTGATACCAATTTCGAGGTGATCGAGGGCAGTATCGAGCAAGCTCACGCGTTTGCGGACTGGGTGAACGGTGATGCTACAGAGGAGTATCGATCTGACGGGGAGAGCGGGTACAAGGCGCTCGAGATGGTGCACGCTATTTACGAGTCGGCCCGAACTCACACACAGGTCCAGCTGCCGGTCAAAACGATGGTGCATCCGCTTGGCGTGATGATCGACGATGGTCATCTACCAGTGCGCTACCCGGGACGATTTGATATCCGCAACCGCACGCTGCGGGGCGATAACGTGACACTTGATACCGAGAACTCTTAAAAACAAGGACTTCTAGATTGACTAAAAGGAAAAAGGTTCTTGTCACTGGGCTGAGTGGGGTCGTCGGCAAAGCGATGCGCCCCGCGCTTGAAGAGCGTTACGAAATCAGCTCCATGTCACGGAACGGCATGGATGACATCGCGGAAGATCGCAACTTCATAGGGAACGTCTCCGATATGGAATCCCTCCGTCCTGCCTTCGAGGGAATCGACATCGTGGTGAACCTCGCCGCTTCCGGTGGTCAAGGCGACCCAGATGGGATGAACGGCAGCTGGGAGACGATGCTCAAGTACAACATCGTCGGTTGCTACAACGTTCTTGAGGTCGCTAAACAGGCCGGCGTGTCCCGGGTGATTCTGGCAAGCTCGGGTGCAACGGCCAATGGCTACGAATGGGAAGAACCTTACAAATCGTTAGTATCCAAAGAAGACGTCCCGTTGCCCGAATCATGGGAGATGGTCAACGAGGCATCGGAACCGAAGCCAATACATCTGTATGGAGTAACTAAGCTTTTCGGTGAGGACCTCGGGCGGTTTTACGCGGCGACCACGGATCTGTCGGTGATCAATATCAGGATCAGCAACACAGGCCCGATAGACGCCCCTCAACCGGGGCGCGGGCAGGCCAACTGGCAGAGCTATCGCGATCTTCAGCAACTGATTATCAAGATAATAGAAGCGCCTGCCACCCTAAAATTCGACATTTTTTGGGCCACCTCTGACAACAAACGGATGTTCAGGGACAACGCACACGCCAAGGAAGTGCTCGGATACGCGCCGCAGGACGGCGCGGATTAGACAACAGACGTATGGGCTCGTCGTAAATTCCGAGTATTCGTAGACGGCCTTCCCGGTTTCGCTTAGTGACCTTACGAAGAGCTGTGCCATGTCCGATCGGAGATAAACCCGAAGTTCATGTCGGTGCTTCAGTCAGCTTCACGCGGGATGCCATGATCAGATCGAACTTTTGATCACCTGATGGTGTTCGGTCAGGAGCTGAATCCTTCGTACTCACCACTCTTTGATTCTGAGTGTTGGATGCCTAAAGTGGTTGCGTACTGCCCCAGACGACTCCGAATACCGTCGCCCCAAGTTCGGTCTTGACGGTGTGCTCCGTCCCATTTGGCCTGTAGCTCATGTTGCCGGGTGTGATAACGCCGCCCTCGTCCACGCTGGCACCCTCAATAACGAAGATCAACTCGTCGCCGTGGTGGCGATGAAGAGGAATGCCTGCGCCTGATGGAAACCGGTTAATCGCCGCCGCCCAATCGGCAAGCTCGTTTGCGACGATTCGCTTAGTAAATGTCCCTCTCGGAGTCTTGACCCATGGCAGGTCTTCCGGCACGAAAATTTGTGACCCCGGCGCATCGCCGATCTCGGTGGCCGGCTCATTGCCGCCAGCGATGATGGCGAGCGCAAGCGCTCCGTTAGGGCTTGTGTTTGAGTGGACGCAACCGTCCGGTCGGTAGGCGACATTGCCAGGCCTGATGGTGCCTGACTCGTCCGTCAGCGAGCCCTCGATCAGGTATATAAGCTCGTGTCCGGCGTGCCTGTGGAGCGGCATATGCGCGCCGGGCTCGAACTCGACGATGTGAGCCTTACGGTCGGTTGCCGGGTCCTCCCAGATCGGCCGGGTGCGCATTCCAGGCGCGCCTTCGACCCATGGAATCTGATTTATCTGGATCGGTCGAGACCGAATCGGATCTTGTGAAGTCGTCAAAGTAGAAACTCCCATGTTTGGAACGAGTACAGCTTGCGGGCCGAAAGGTATCACAGCGTCGTATGGTCGGGACATCCGTGCACGTGGTCGCACAAAACGTTCTGGCTATCTGGCACAAGAACAAAGTCACATTTTGCTTGTACCAACCGGTGGTGGCCTTCCCAGCCGTTTGTTGGTTCATTCCATGATTGGAAGTCACACGACTTCACTCCGTATGGGTATTGTGTACCCGTGCGCCGGGTACTATTTCCTGAAGCGCAGCCTCGACACTAGGTTTACAGGTAGCAGAAACGCCAGATGACTCTGTCCAAACTTCTCGTAGCGAACCGCGGCGAGATCGCCGTTCGCATTATTCGCGCCGCAGCCGATATGGGTATTTCGACCGTTTCGATTTTCCCGTCAGACGACTCAGAATCGCTCCACGTCCAACAGGCAGATGAGGCGGTCCGACTCGATGGGCGCGGCGTGGCGTCGTACCTGGACATAGATCAGGTAATCAGCGCCGCTATTTCTACGAAATGCGACTCTGTCCACCCGGGATACGGGTTCCTGGCGGAAAACGCCAGGTTTGCACAGGCTTGTTTGGATGCCGGACTTATTTTTGTGGGCCCGCTGGCGGAGACTCTAGAGCTGTTTGGCGACAAGGTGCGAGCGCGGGCTATCGCCGTCGATAACGACGTGCCGGTGCTGACGGGTTCCGGCGAACTCGGGTCTGTCGACGAGGCCGGTGCCTTTCTGGAGTCGCTCGGCGATGGCGGCACGATGATCTTGAAGGCTATATCGGGCGGCGGCGGACGTGGCGCCCGGGCCGTAAACGATACGGCAGATATAAGAAGTCTGTACGCTGAAGCCACGGCCGAGGCGATGAACGCGTTCGGTGATGGCACGTTATTCGCGGAGCGTTTGATCACGCGGGCGCGCCACATCGAAGTACAAATTCTCGGCGATGGCTCCGGTGCCGTTTCCAATTTTGGTGAGCGTGAATGCAGCATCCAGCGCCGATATCAAAAGGTGATGGAGGTTGCTCCGGCGCCAAACCTTCCAGACGGCTTGAGGACGCGGATTATCGCCTCCGCACAACGGCTTGCGGCTGCGGTGAACTACCAGAGTCTGGGAACTTTTGAGTTCCTTGTAGACGCCACGGATCTGACAGATGGTTCCGAGTATTACTTCATCGAGGCCAATGCCCGCCTGCAAGTCGAGCATACCGTGACGGAAGCCGTGACCGGAATCGATCTTGTTGAAGCACAACTGAACATCGCCGCTGGCTCCTCTTTAAGCGACCTTCGGCTCGAGCAGGCGGACATTCCGGCACCAAGGGGCTTCGCCATACAAGCGCGCGTCAACATGGAGACCGTTACACCGGACGGGCGAACGCTTCCGTCGGTCGGGGTACTCTCCGCGTTCGATCCTCCAACCGGTCCCGGCGTGCGAACCGATACCTTTGGGTTTGCGGGTTACTCGACCAGCCCGTCCTTTGATT
>JAAZYK010000035.1 GCA_014239685.1 Dehalococcoidia bacterium
CGAGGCCCTGCTGCATCAGGCAATGCCTGCCTTTGAAAAGTAACGTTCGGTCTCTGCAAGCCCATCTATCAGAACGTCACTTCGCCATTTAGAAGGAAACCCGAGACCAGCTTTTTTGTGGCCGGATTTCGTATATCGAATCCACCGTAGAGGGAGTATCGAAGGATGCCGTTTTCGTCGATCAGCGCACCGTTTGGAATAGCCCGCACGCCGAACGTCCTCGTGACGATGGTCCCTGCATCGACGACGGTTGTGAATTCAGCGCGGGCCTTGTCATGGAAGGGGCGTGGGAATTCCGGACCCTGGAGATCGATAGCGATGGACAGGATATCTGAGCCTGCTGCGGTGATCTCCGTGTACATCTGCTGCCAGACCGGCAGCTGTTCACGGCAACCTCACCACGAGGCCCACATGAATACGGCGACGCGTTTGCCCTGATAGTCAGAGAGTTTGACATCGATGCCGTCCAGTGAAGCCAGCGTGAAATCCGGGACGGGGTCACCTATGGCTGGAGCAGACGAGCCAATCGACGTCATTTTTTCTCTCCGAATACAGTAGAACGCGGGTCTCTACCCACATTAGGAGAAGGGGTTCTGTATAGGGAACGCACGGTTCCCCGGTGGTTACCAGCTTCAGCCTATGCCGTGGTAGCCGACTTCCACTTCTCCGTTGCGGATCAGGACGGGTGTTGTTCGGTCACCGCCGGTCAGTTCCTCAACCTCCGGCCATTTGTCCTCGTGGAGACTCATGTCGATCTCGGTGTAAATCACACCTTCTTCGTCCATCTCCTCCTTAAGCATGTTGGAGAAGTCGCACTCGGGATGCGAGTACAGAATCGGAATTTCTACTTCTGGTGTAGTCAACTTTTGATTGCCGTCCTCTGGTTTCGTGTTGAAGGACTCGCGTGAACTGCTAAATATCGTCAGGGGATGACGGTTTTGTCCCTCACCCGTTGGCAGGGTAAATACACTTACATGATATCCGATGCGTAATTTGCAGTCATCGGCGCAAGCGGAATTACATGTGAATGCCTTCGAAGTTCGGGTCGAGGTACTTTGCCGGTTCCTTGGAGAACGCTACGCGGCAGCCGGGGGCGCAGAAGTAGTACGTCTCACCCTCATGCTCGTGCGTTCCGCCGTTCGGGTTACTTATGTCCACGTCCATTTTGCAAACCGGGTCTGTCGCTGCATCCGGGTGCTTGCTGAAAAACGGGATCTTTGGCATATCAGTCTCCTATTTAGGATGGCTAACGTTTCGCCCAAAATTTGTGATGGAAGGGTGGGTCTTCACTATCACCCTGGCCCCTCTTACTGTTTAGCAGGGATCTTTTCTAATGTGTGATTGCCGCCGATTTGGTTTGTGTAGTTCCCGTCGTCGGCGGGCGTAGGTCGTGCAGTGGTTTACGGCCCAGACGCAGCGAGTTACTCACGACGGTTACGGAGCTAAGTGCCATCGCTCCCGCCGCTGCGATTGGATTAAGTACGCCGGTGTTGCCGAGGATGGGTTGTAGCACACCTGGCACACTTCCGTCGGACCAGATTGGGTACAAAACGCCTGCGGCCACGGGGATCAGAGCGACGTTGTAGAAGAACGCCCAGAACAGGTTCTGCTTGATGGTGCGCATAGTTGATCGGCTGAGGCAGATCGCCGAGGCTACGTCACGCATGTCTCCATGGATAAGCGTGATATCAGCGGTCTCGATGGCGACATCCGTGCCGGTCCCTATGGCCATCCCCACGTCCGCCAGCGCTAGGGCAGGAGCATCGTTAATGCCGTCTCCGACCATCGCCACGCGCCGGCCTTCTGCCTGGAATTGGGCCACGGCATCCGCCTTGAGGTCGGGCAGCACCTCCGCCACGACGTTGTCGATACCGACCTGTCGCGCCACAGCTTCCGCGGTTTGGCGGTTGTCGCCGGTGAGCATCACGGGCTCGATGCCGAGCGATTTCAAATCGGCGATTGCCTGATGAGCTTCCGATTTCACCCTGTCGGCGACGCCGATTACACCAAGTACCACGCCGTCACGGGCGATGATCAACGGTGTTTCGCCGTTGGTCGCCATAGCGGCGACATCGGATTTGATCTGGCATGTGTCTACACCCTCGTCTTCAAGGAATGCTGCGGTGCCCGCGAGCACGATAATACCGCCCACAGAGCCCCTGACGCCACGTCCCGGAATGGCTTCAAAATCGGTGACCTCAGTGATCTGGAGCCCGAGTAAGAGCGACTTCTCAAGTACGGCGGAGGCGAGCGGGTGCTCGGATGGCCGTTCGACCGCGGCGGCGGCCTCGAACAACTCGTCTTCAGATACACCGAGCGCTTGCACAGATGCGACACGTGGTCGTCCTTCGGTGAGTGTGCCAGTCTTATCCAGAACGACTACATCAAGCTTGTGTGCCGTTTCAAGCGCCTCTGCATTACGGATCAGGATGCCGTTTTCGGCACCACGTCCCATGCCAACCACCACGGCTGTTGGAGTCGCTAGTCCAAGTGCGCAGGGACAAGCGATAACCAACACAGCGACGGTGGCAAGCAGAGCGTTTACATATATCGGGGAGGGACCGATCCACGACCATGTCACGAATACAGCGGCGGCGATCAGAAGCACGGTCGGAACGAACCGGGCCGTGATTACGTCCGCGAGTCGCTGGATGGGGGCACGTGATCCCTGAGCATCCTCTACCATCTTGATAATCTGGGACAACAGAGTTTTGCGACCCACACCGGTGGCCGTGAAGTGAATGCTTCCGTGTCCGTTGACCGTGCCCGCAAACACGTCATTGCCAGTAGTTTTCTCTACGGGGATACTCTCGCCTGTGAGCATCGACTCATCCACCGATGTCGTTCCCGATATGATCATGCCATCGACAGCGATCCGCTCCCCGGGCCTTACGACAATCTCGTCGCCCTGAATGATGTCCACCAGCGGCATCTCGGCCAGATCATCCCCGCGTGCTACAAGTGCGGTTTGGGGTTGGAGACCGATCAATTTCTTGATGGCGTCAGAAGTGTGTCCGCGTGCACGTGCCTCAAGGAACCGCCCAAGGAGGATGAGTCCGATGATCGCAGCCGACACGTCGTAATAGGTGCCGGTAGCGTGTCCGCCGAAGAGGGTAGACGCCTCGAACGTGTCACGGGATACGGTCGCCGCCAGGCTGTACGCGAACGCCACGGATGTTCCGATGGCGATCAGCGTGTTCATGTTTGATGTGCGGTGCTTGAGTGCGCCCCACGCGCCGGAGTAGAACTCCTTCCCGGCCCAGAACTGGATGGGGAAGGCCATGGCGAGCAGGAAGACGTTGACACCGGTCGGTGATAAGTTTTCAAGTGCCGACACCGACTGGTACTGCATAGTCAGCATCATGACGACGGCAGCCGTAAGCGCTGCGATCACACGGATGCGGAGATAGCGAACACGAGATGCACGGCGGGCATTTTCGTTCGGGCGCGAATGACCGTCGTCGATCACCCGTTCGACGGAATACCCGACGTCGGAGACTGCGCCACGCAGGGCCGTGATGTCTGAGGTCGCGGGAAAGTACTCGACACTTGCCCGCTCGGTTGCCAGATTGACCGTGGCCTCCACGACACCGGGAACGGCGTTCAGAGCCCTTTCCAAGTGTCCTACGCAGGCGGCGCCGGTCATGGAGCCGATGGACAGAGTGATCTGTTCCGAGGCTGCACCGTATCCGGCGCTTTCCACGGCCTTCATAAGGTCGTCTGGATTAACGAGGGATGGGTCCAGCTGTACCGTTGCACGCTCGGTTGCAAGGTTCACTTCAGCATTGCTGACGCCCTCTACCTCGTTAAGAGCATTGCCGACGTGTATGACGCATGCTGCGCAGGTCATGCCCGTAATAGGCATGGTGATGGAGGTCAGTTTTTCCGGATTGCTTCCGCTGGCTGGCGATTTTTCTGAGGTAGTCATTACTACTTGTTAGCCAGTCCGTAAAGCTCTACTAGTTCGTCCAATATCTCCTCAGATCGCCCCTCTCGCACCCCCTCGACTACGCATGAGTGAAGGTGGCCTTCAAGGAGTTTAGTTTCGAGCTTCTCGATGGCGCGGCGTATGGCGTAGGTCTGCTTAAGGATGTCGACACAGTAGCGTCCCTCTGCGACCATTTTTTTTACACCTGCCAGGTGGCCTTCAATGTAGGAGATGCGGTTTGTGGCGTCTTTTGTTGTTTCGTCGAACATGATCTGTTCCGAGATTGTTACTTCTTAACCCAGACCCCCCGGGGAGGGGTTTGGAGCCTATATTATGCGGATTTTGATCCTTTGTCCAAATGTGCTGGCGCGGAGAAGGGGATAGCAAGCATCGCTAGGCCTGCTTGCTATCCTGATAGACGATCTCGTGACTCGTCCAGCCGGCGATCTCTGGCGTGATCCATTTCGCCAGATTTAATTTGTCTCTGTACCTGTGCTAACGTGCGGCCTTCGACAAACTAGAGCTTGCGTCGTCGCGTTGGTCACAAACCAGACGATTACGCCGGATGCCATAAATAAGGGAGCCAGCGCATGACTACGGGACGGGAATACGAAGGAATGTTGGCGGAGACCATTAGGGTCACCGGCGACAATGGGGACGAGATCGGCGCCTATATGGCGCGGCCGCTCGGCTCGGGCCCGTACCCGGCCGTGATCGTTCTTCATCACATGCCCGGCTGGGACGACGCCACTAAAGAGATCACCCGAAAGTTCGCCCACTACGGCTACATTGGCATCGACCCGAACTTGCATTATCGGGAAGGCCCCGGTTCGCCAGACGACGTGGCCGCCGTCTCACGTGCGGCCGGTGGCGTGCCGGACTCCCGGTGTGTGGCCGATGTGAAAGGCACGATGGAGTACTTGCGATCTCTGCCGTATCACAACGGGAAGATCGGGATTATCGGTTTTTGTTCCGGCGGGCGCCAGGTCTACCTCTGTGCTGGCTCCATCCCAGATTTGGATGCCGCGGTTGACTGCTGGGGTGGACGGGTTATCGCTTCTGCTGATGAACTCACCGCACAAAACCCTGTTGCACCGATAGATATGACTGCCAACATCAAGGCTCCTTTGCTCGGAATTTTTGGCAACGAAGATCAGTCGCCTCCACCCGCTGAAGTGGACGCGACCGAGGAAGAACTCAAAAAGCATGGGATAACGCACGAGTTCCACCGGTACGACGGCGCAGGTCACGGCTTCTTTGCCGTGGACAGACCCGGGTACCGGCCGGTGCAGGCGACCGAGGCATGGGGCGAAGTGTGGAAGTGGTTCGGCAAGTACTTACGTGACTAAAGGTCAATTGTCTTCAAGACGCGCGATGTAAGGATGCCGGTGCTTCGAGAACTCGGTACACGGTTTTTGCTTGCCGCCATTAGAAATTTTTTCAACTTTGGAGAACTACATATATGTGCACATGGATAATCGAGACGGCAGAGATGTACGGAAGTGGTAAGGGGGCAGACGGCTGGTTCAGGATGAACCAGGCAAATGTGTACTACGATCACCCGTATGACGCTCCGCTAGACCATGCTCTGATGATCGACTTTGTTGCGGATCCCACAAAGCCTGGAAACCGGGTTGCAGTGGAGATCAGCGCTGACTCAGCCCGACGACTGATCAAGAGCATCGAAGTAGCACTTCAAACAGGTGTCGATGCACACGCCCATGATCTGATGGGCGCTGATGAGGTGGTTCACGCCGGATAGCGGGTATGGCGTAGGGGCCATGGCAATACTTTCGGCCCCGCTCGAACATGGTCCTGTAGACAACAAGAAAGGCCCCGTCGTAAGACGGGGCCTTTCTTGTTGTTCTCTGTTAGGTGGGCTAGACCGCGCACTCACCCTCTCCGCGCTCAAGCACGTAAAGAATGGTCTTGTCCCAGTCCATGTAGTTCTGGATGTGATCTCGGTCCAGCGGTCCAACATCCCGGAAGTCGGCGAGGTACTCCTCGAAGTAACCCGTGCCCATGCGCTGAACGTAAGCTGGGAATTTCTCGCCTTCCTCACGGTCGGCCTGGTAGTTGTCTAGGAGACCCTTCAGAACTTCCGGCGCCTTCTTTGCAGGGACACGTGCCTTGATCCTGGTGCCCATCTGTACCTTGCCGTTTCCGATCTGGTAGTCGCCGCCCAAGAACAGCTCGTAAGCCGGGACCTGTCCGCCCTTGCCCTTGATGACAGCGCCGTGGAAGCCAATGTCTGCGATGTGGTGCTGCCCACAGGAGTTGGGGCAGCCGCTGGCTTTGATGTGCATCTGGTTTACCAGTGGGTCTGATGTGTCGTACGTCTCAAGGAAATCGGTCAGTGCCTTGTTCAGCCCCATTGAGGAAGTTATGCCAAGCTTGCATGAGTCGGTGCCAGGGCAGGTCACAACGTCCGTGATGGTGTGTGCTCCAGAGCGTGCAAGTTCGAGTTCGGTTAGCCTCTCCCAGACTTCCATGAGTGACTCGGTGCGGACCCAGCGCATCACCATGTTCTGCTGTATGTCGATCCGTACGCGTCCGCCCGCAAACTCGCGGACGATCTCCGCCACGGGCGACCACTGGTGCGCAAAGAGGTCACCGCGCTGCAACACGATGTGGACCATGTTGTAACCGTTTTGTTTCTGCGGGACGACGTTGGTGCGGTGCCACTCTTTGAACTCGTCTGAAGCGTCGTCAAACGAAACTTCGGCGGCGGCTTTTAGATCGGCCGGCGCTGCATCGACGGATTCGTCCTCAGTCCAGAGAAGCGCGTCCAAATCAATCGGCTCTACCCAGTCGCCTTTTAGCTCTTCTTCGATTTGATTTCGGAACTCATCGATTCCGATACGATCGATCAAGAACTTGACTCGGGCCTTCATGCGGTTCTTACGCTCTTCTTCCGAGCGGTTGAAGATCCGCAGGGCCGCTTCTGCGGCGTGGAGGTAGTTGTCGATCGAAATCCATTCGTAAAGGACCGGAGCTTCCTTTGGAAGGATGGCAAGCCCGCCACCCATCACCATCTTGAAGCCTCGTTTACCGTCCTTCATCTTGGAGATGAAGCCGACGTCGTGGATACCGACCACGGCATCATCGCTCGGTCCGCCGGAGAAAGCTGTCTTGATCTTCCGGGGCATGATGCCCGAAAGCTCATGACGCAAGAAATAGCGTGCGTAAGCAGCCGCGTACGGAGTGGCGTCGAAAACTTCGTCCGCTGCGACACCGGCTGCGGGCGACCCGGTTACGTTACGTACCGTGTTGCCGCACGCTTCGCGGGTGCTTAGGCCGACATCGCCGAGTATGCGCATGATTTCTGGAGTGTCGTCCAGAAAAATGTGATGGAATTGGACGTTCTCACGAGTGGTGAGGTGGCCTTTCTTGAGCGGTGCGTATTCTGCGGCGACTTTGCCAAGTACTTCCAACTGGTCCGCAGTAAGTCCCCCGAACGGCGCCTTGACCCGCATCATCTGCTGATCAGCCTGGCGCTGGCCGTACACGCCCTGCTTCAGGCGGTAGGCCATGAACTGAGCTTCTTCCCATTCACCATTTCGGAATCGCTCTACTTCACGTTCGAAATCCTCGATCTCATCGGGGCGAATTTCGAGGACGCGTTGTCCGTCGGGGTTTGGAGTCCATCGGGGCTTCTGAGTCTCAGTAGTCAACTAATGCTCCCTGGTCCGGAATAGCCGTTTTTGGGGTCCGGTATGGCCATGTAATGGCCGGAATAGACCGGAAATAAAAAAGCCTCATCCGTCTTGATGAGGCCCTTGCAACGTCTGTAGCGCGCAGTCAGGCTCTCAAAGCTGTCCGACAACAAGCGCACGCGCGCGGCTCTTGATCAAAGTAATTCACGATTAGAGAATCGTAGGCACGCCCGTGGTAAGTGTCAAGAGAATAAAGGTACCGTGGAATTCTTCACAATCTTTGCAGAGCTGATCGCACCGTGTAGGCAGCTTCAGGAAAGACAATCGCCGGGGACCAGATTCGGGTAACCTTCAACGGCGGATTCTCGCGCGCCTGGCGAAAGAAGCCCTGTTACCAGTCGATTCCCATAAACGTATCTGCCGAAAACACATGGAGGACGAATTGCCCGCCGACACTAGCTTGAATGGTATCCACTTTATGCTGCCGACCCCGTTCGATGGGAACGGTGAAGTCGATCTTGTGCCGTTTAAACGCCTGGTTGATTGCGCCGCCGAGACTGGATGCAAGGGTGTTGTGGTACTGGGCGTAATGGGTGAAGCGCACAGGCTTGCAGACGATGAGCGTCTCGCGGTCCTGGATGCCGTTGTCGCGGCCGCGGATGGCCGGATGACTGTGACCGTCGGCGTGAGTTCGGAGAGTAACGCGCTCGTTGCTAAACGAACCCGAGAGGCGCAGGAACACGGTGGAACGGCCGTGATGGTCTCGCCGGGACGAATGGCAAAGCCGAACGAGGCAGTTCTATACCGCTACTTTGAGACGGTTCAATCTGTGGCGACCATCGGAATAGTGGTCCAGGATCATCCGTCAGAGAGCGGCGTGAACATGTCGCCTGCGTTTATTGCACGATTGAACGCGGAACTCCCGCGAGCACAGTATTTGAAGTTGGAAGACCCGCCGACACCGCCTAAGATCACTCAAGTGCTCGCGCTAACCGGCGACAACATGGCCATCTTTGGCGGGCTTGGTGGCTCATTCCTGTTTGAGGAACTCCGTCGAGGTGGCTCCGGAACGATGACAGGATTTGCGTACCCGGAGGTGCTAGTAGCTCTGTATAGGCTCCTGGAGGCCGGCGACATTGTTGGCGCACGTAAACTCTTCTACGACTGGGTGCCGTACATTCGGTATGAGAACCAGCCCGGAATCGGATTGAGCATTCGTAAGTACGCGATGATGAAGCGTGGGCTTATGGATACCTTTGGCACACGACCACCGAGCCCGGCGATCGACAAGCCGACACAGGACGAGTTGGACGACATCATGGCTTCACTGCCGGAGATACCGGCGGTTTAAAGCCGATCGTCTCCCAGCTACTAACGAGAATCGGGCGGACTTTGTTCGCCCGATTCTCGCGTCTGCGATGCGGTTCGGCTCTCGATCAGGCGGATGATCGATTTGCGTGAATCCCAGTGGGCCGAGGCCCGGATGACGGATTTCCCGCCATAAGCGCGGCGACCCCGCAAAGTGGTGGGAGGGCCATGTACCCAACAATGCCGGTGGTGTATGAGCCGGTCAAATCCAGTGCCAGGGCCAGAGGCAACGGACCGAGGGCCGCGGCCGCCATCATTCCGAAGTTGGTGACGCCCCGAATACTGCCGAGGTTCTTCCGGCCAAAATAAGTCGGCCATATTGCCTGAGTGGCGTTCATCAAGAAGCCCATGTTGACCCCGAGTACGGCGCCGTACAGATATGCATGCCACAGCTCACTTATGCCAAGCAACAACAACATTGCAACGACGATCACGCCCTGTCCGCTCGCAATGAGGTAGCGGATAGGGACGCGGCTGGACAGGTATCCAGACAAGAACTGTCCGGCGATAAGTGAAGGTGCGAAAACGACGAAAACTCCCGCTGCGGCGGCGGATGTCAGACCCTTCGATGTCATAAACGAGACTTGGTGAAACATGACCCCAGTCCCGACCAGCGATTGCGCCGTTCCTGCAAAAATCAGTAACCAGAGTGCCCGGCTGTGCATTGCCTCATTCAAGCTCCAGGATCGCTCTGAGTCGAGCATGCTTCTCTTAACCGGAACGTCAGATTGACCGGATCTACTTGAGTCTCCGTCCGGGAGGAGACCAATGGATTCCGGACTCGTACGGACCAACAATATGGCTGGCAAGATGAGGATTGACCACCCCGTGAATGCAATCACCACCCATGCCGTTCGCCACCCGAAAATCTCGATCAATGTGGCGCCATAGATAGGATAAAAGCCACTTGCGGCGGCGCCGCCAAGTGCCATCAACGCCAACGCCATCGGGCGCTTTCTGACGAACCATATCGACACGACCGTGGCAGGAATCAGGCTCAGGGCACCTTGTCCCATAGATCGCATGATTGCGAAACCAACGAACAGTGCCCATGCGGAATCAGCCCGGGAAAGCCATAGGGCGCCCGCTCCAAGGAGCAGGGTGGACGCAACCAGCATGATGCGCGGTCCGAATCGATCCAGGCTGCGTCCTACAACGATTATTACGGCAGAGGCGAACAGTGAACCGAACAGGTACAGAGTGGAGATCGTCGTAGAAGACAGACCAATGTCGTCAATGAACGAATCCTGAAACACCGAAAAGGTGTAGGTCTGACCGGGGGCTGATGTGAAGCTCGCCAAAGCAGCGACTACGAGCACCACCCAGCCGTAGTAGAAGGGGGTGCGAGCTATGCGCGGCAAGGCGTTTGGCTGGTCGTCAGAATTCGTGATCACGAAGAACTCAGTCTACCGAAGTCCTTTGTTAGTTGAGGTGTTAATCCCGATCGGAAATAGCCGACGATTGCGAAAAGCGGAACCGCCTTACGGTCCGAAACCTTCTGGCGCTATCCTGTGCCGGTGAGCTGACTATCATCATCATCATCGGAGAAACTTTGTGCCGCATTCTGTCCCGGAATATGACGTCATCGTCGATCGGGATGTCATGGTCCCGATGCGCGACGGTGCTCTTATGGCTACAGATATCTACCGGCCAGCCCGAGACGGCAAGCTGGTAGAAGGGCGCTTACCGGTTCTTCTAAACCGAACGCCGTACAACAAGGTCGATAATGAGCGCGCTTCTGGCTATAACCGATGGTTCGCTGGGCGCGGCTATATCGCTATTAGCCAGGACTGCCGTGGGTGTTATCGATCCGAAGGCGACGTCCATTTTTTGTTGCCTGAGGCGGAGGACGGCTTCGACACGCTGGCTTGGATAAAGCAACAGGCGTGGGCAGGCGAAAAGGTCGGCGCGTGGGGGACATCATGGGCGGCCTGGACGCAGACATCGATGGCGGCGCTTGGTCCCGATAACTTGGCGGCGATGGTGCCGAACATGAGTGGCTCCAACGCTTACACGAGTTCCGTACGGCATGGCGGGGCGCTGGAGCTGCGGTTTCTTGCGTGGGCGTTCTGGCATTCCGCATTGAACACACAGGCGCGACTCAAACAGGACCCGCACATTGCCGCATCTCTGATGGCAGGGAAACCTTCGTTTCGGGACTGGTTAACCCGGCTTCCTATACGCCCGGATCAAACCCAGCTGAGGCATACACCGCCCTACGAGTGCTGGGCGATCGAGCTAACAACCGCCGCCGATTACGACGATTACTGGAAGCATCCGAGTATGAATCCCAGCCTGTATTGGGATAACTACCCGGACGTGGCGACTTTGTACGTCGGCGGTTGGTACGATTCTTACACGCGAGGAACGTTTGAAAGCTTTGTCGGGCATGGTGCTGTGGCGTCAGCTCCGGTTCATGTGCTGGTCGGGCCCTGGACACACGGTGGAGCCATGCCCGAACGCACGTACGCAGGCGACGTGGAGTTTGGAGAAAGTGCGGCGCTTCCGGACTTCCGGAATACGCACCTGAACTGGTTCGATGCTGCGCTAAAGGGAACGAACGGCACGGTCCATGCAAAAGCTCCTGTACGAATATTCGTGATGGGCGGAGGTAGCGGAGAGAAAGATGGATCGGGCCGTTTGGTCCACGGCGGTGTGTGGAGGGATGAGCAGGAGTGGCCGCTTGCCCGTACCCGATTCACAAGCATGTTCCTATCCGGCAACGGGATGCTTGATACAAACACCCCGTCAGAGGTTTCTTCCAGTACTACATATCGTTTTGATCCATCCAACCCGGTCCCGAGCATAGGCGGTAATGTCTCGTCGTTGAGTTCATTCAAAGGGTTGCCTTCCGGGGCGTCCGATCCGGAGTCGGTGCCACGGTCCGAGACGCTGGATGAGATCATGGCGGCGGGCGGATTCGATCAAGTAGAGAGGGAGGATATCTTTGGGTCACACTCCCCGTACTTACCGCTTGGATCGCGACCGGATGTGCTTGTGTTCCAGACGCCTCCATTAGAAGAAAATATGGAGGTCACTGGGCCTATAGAGGTACGTTTGTGGGTGTCTTCATCGGCGGTCGATACGGACTTCACGGCCAAATTGATAGACGTTTACCCCTCAAGCAGATGGTATCCGAATGGATACCGCTTGAATCTGACTGACAGCATCATGCGGCTGCGCTATCGCAACGGCGATGGCGTACCGGACTTCGTAACGCCTGGCGACGTGGTGGAGATAACCATCACCCTTTATCCGACGAGCAACGTGTTCGCGCAGGGCCATCGCGTACGGTTGGATGTGTCTAGCTCCAACTTTCCTAGATTCGATGTGAATCCCAACACGGGGGAACCGATAGGGCGGGAGCGACGTCAGACGGTCGCGAATAACACCGTGTATCACGAGGCGGGTAGAGGTTCGGTGTTGATGCTGCCTGTCATCCCAAAATAAGGACGAGGCCTTTGATTTCGGGCATTCCAAACATGCAACATCTACATACTGGAATACGAAGAGGTGCCGACACCTCTGACGCCATCGGCGCGATGATGTGGTTGCAGCAAACCGATTAAAAAAAACAGGCGGCCTATAGCGTGTACTGCGCCCATTGCGGCACAAAAAATGTGGACGAACTTGAATCCTGTGAACGGTGTGGAGAGTTACTGGAGCGGATAAATTCAGGCCGTGTGGTTCAACTTGGTGTCAAATCATGCCCGGACTGCAAAGCGGTTAACGATCCGAGAGGCAGTTATTGCACTGATTGTGGGCGCAATTTGGATGCCGTAATCACGACCAGTGGGGCTCGGACTCGCTCGATGCCGCCGCGCCCGACCGTACCCATCGGCGCGTCCTGTTCTCCGGAAACATCAACACCAACCGCAGCCAATCATCCCGACTCTGCTGACGATCCTGAGGGGTCAATAACACGGGGGATTCCCGCGGAGATTAGACGTCCCACTTCCGAATCGGCACGCCGGTCCGAGATGTCGGGTGAGGCTCGGACCGGAAAGGAACCATATGATCTTCGGGTTAATGCTGAGACCTCATCGGCCGGACCAAACGATTCAGGAACGCCCGACGCACAACTGCCCGAAGAGTTAAAGGGCTGGAACCTGGGTGGGCTGTTTATCCCGTTCGTGTGGGGACCGTTCAATCGGGTGTGGATCGGGTTGGCGGTATTATCCGTAGGACTCCTGCCAATCCCCCCACTGCTTGGTCTGCTTTTGTATGGCCCGGTAGCCATGATTGTTGGCATGCGAGGGAACGAATTGGCATGGCGCGCACGTAAGTGGGATTCGGTCGATCATTTCCGGTTGGTCCAGGGCCAGTGGGCGAAGTGGGGCTGGATCTCCTTCATTATTTTTATCGCTACGATCCTGATTTCTGTTTCAAGTGGCGGCGCGTAACTGAAAGGGGCGACCGTCTGATGTCGGATTCAATGCGCCGGTTCGAGTGGGACGATGCCATTCCCGGACTGCGGTCAGACGAATTTGTTGTTTACGTCACGGATGCGGCGATCTTGGATTACAAAAACGCGACCGGTGATGCATCGCGAGAAATAGCCGGAATTCGGGCTGCTCCGCCGGGTTACGTGTTCGTGGCGGCACCCCAGCGCAGACACGCGTTGATGGGTTCCGTTGGGTGCTACGCTCCTGAGCAAGACACTGAAGAGCCTCGGAGCACCCCGTACGTTGGTTCTAATGTGCAGTTTCATCGCGCCATCGAACCGGGCGACACGGTGCGCAGCGTCACAGTGCTGGATCGCAAGTTTGAGCGCGCCGGTAATCGGTTTGTGGTGTTCCACGTTGATGCAATGGACGCCGATGGCGAGCCGATAGCTGACTACGACTACACATGTCTATGGGAACGGGGATCGGCGGGTAGGCCTCGTTCTTCCAGTCGATCGGCTTCGGCCACGGTTCAAGATGTACGGTCACGTACCGGTACCGTGCTCGTAAAGTCTGAAACGACTGAGACAATAGCCGCATATGGCAATCTGGACGTAGGACGACCGGACGACTGGTTAAGCACCCACACCAACGAAGAGTTCGCACGCACCGCGATTTTCGGGAGAGCGGTGAACGCCGGTGTTGCCACAGTTGGTTACACGGCGCAATGGTTGGACCTTGTGGAACGGCCGGGGATTCTATGGAACGGTGGACGGTTTGAGTCACGCGCTTTCGCGCCCGTGCATGCGGGAGACGATCTTTATTTAACCGGAGAGAGACGTGAGGGTGAAGGCGGACTGGTGTATGAAATCGTTGCCGTTAACCAGTCCGGAGTAACAGCATTTCGGTCGGTGGCAACGATCCCGGGTGCCTGATTAGACGCGCTCGAATCGGCTACCTGTTTCCGCCCAGCGATGTGCGTGGTCTGCTGCAAGATTGGTCAGGCTGGCCGCGTAATTCGGTTCTCGGATGTCTGGGGTGGTCATGATCAAGGCGTCCTCATTGTTGTCGAGGTAGTACGCCTTTCGCTCGCCGACCACGCGGAACCCGTATTTGCGGTAAAGGGCGTGTGCGGCCTCGTTGGACTTTCGGACTTCGAGTGTCAGCTCGTCACAGTCATTGCTCGTGGCTGCCTCGATCGTTCCGAGTACCAGCAACTCTCCTACCCCCCTTCGGCGATCCGCGCCTGAGACGCCGATAGAAGCGATATGGGCTTCACCCGCGACAAACCAGACAATCGCCCAGCCTGCGATACGATCCTCGTTTTGCTGGCCTTCGGTGTCGAATGCGGTCTTTGAAGGCGTTCGGGACGTGGCGAGAGTCTTTATTCCATCGACCACCTTTTCGACAAGAGAGGCGGTCTGTTCCGCCGGACCACGTGAATCC